>JBDKUU010000060.1:0-7248 GCA_039679525.1 Phycisphaerales bacterium
GCTGCAGAATGAGTTGGCTGCTCCCGAGGCCAGGACGCTCTCTCCGGTCGAGCCATTGAAGGTCGAGATGGAGATCGCGGACGGTTTGCTCCAGATGAGTCAGCGGGACAGGCTACTCAGGGCCCTGCAGGGTCCCGAGTTCCAGGACATGGCCAAGTTCTATGCGTCGGCCGATGAGGCGACCATGGCCCGGGCACGGCGGCTTTACTCGGCATACCTCACGTCGGCCTTGGCCCTGCTCGGCGCGAACGGGTCGTACGAACAGACCCACGCGGAGTTGATGAATCTCATGGAGTCTGTGGACGCGAACGATCCGTCTCTGGCCATCACCAGGTTTCTCACTCCGGCCCTGGGCTCCACGCTGTCCGCCAAGACCGGCGTCGAAGCCAGTGGAAACGCGACGAAAGCGGCGGTGGCGATTTGCCTCCAGTATGCCGAGAAGGGCCGGCTGCCCGAGGTTCTGCCGGAGGGATTGCCCAAGGACCCCTTCGGCGGGCAGGATTTTCAGTACGAGAAGAAAGGCTCCGGTTTCGTCCTGCGTTGCCGGGGGAAAGACCTGTCCAAGGACAAGACCTATGAGTACGCCTTCACCCTGAAGTAGGCGGCCTATTCTGGGAATCACCAAGCCGGGCTTTTCCTGCCCGGCTTTTTTTATGGTCCGACACCACGCGGCCGTTCGCGATCCCTCGCAAGTTTCTCCAGAGAATCCCTTGACGCCCCGCGGTGGAGTCGCTATGATTTCTTGGCTCTTGGAGACCCCAGAAGCCTGTCTGATGTACTGCGGAAGAACGTCTGCTAATCGCCTGTTGTCAACGCGCAGACGGCAGGTACGCAGGGGGACAATCAGCCATAGATCAATTTGATGCGGGGTCGGCCTGCGTGCGTAGCGCGGTGCCCCGCCTGACCAAGGAGAAACACAACAATGGCGACACCTGTCGAAAAATGGGTTGAAGAACAGGCAAGGCTTGCCAAGCCGGACAAGATTCACTGGTGCGATGGCTCGGAAGAAGAGGCCCGCAAGCTCATGGAGGTCGGCATGAAGCAGGAGAAGATCGGTGAGACGCCGGTCTTCCAGGAGCTCAATCCCAAGACCTGGCCGAATTCCTATCTGCACCGGAGTCACCCGACCGATGTCGCCCGCACGGAGCAATTGACGTTCGTCTGCCATCCGACGAAGGAGCAGGCCGGCCCGAACAACAACTGGATGGCTCCGGCCGACGCCAAGGAGAAGCTGGCCAAGCTCACCGACGGCTGCATGAAGGGCAAGACCATGTACGTGCTGCCCTATATGATGGGCCACCCGGACTCGCCGTACGCCAAGAGCTGTGTGCAGATCACCGACATCAGCTACGTCGCCGTGAGCATGCGGATCATGACCCGCATGAGCAAAGGCGTGCTCGACAAGATCGGCAACAGCGACAATTTCGTCAAGGGCATGCACTCGGTCGGCGACTTCGATCCGAACAAGCGGTTCATCATGCACTTCCCCCAGGACAGCCTGGTCTGGAGCATCGGCTCCGGCTACGGCGGCAACGAGCTGCTGGGC
Organism: Phycisphaerales bacterium; assembly: GCA_039679525.1. Taxonomy (GTDB): domain Bacteria; phylum Planctomycetota; class Phycisphaerae; order Sedimentisphaerales; family Anaerobacaceae; genus PLanc-01. The sequence continues at coordinate 1,547 of JBDKUU010000060.1, forward strand.
AAGAAGTGCTTCTCTCTGCGTATCGCGTCCTGCCTGGGACAGAAGGAAGGTTGGCTCGCCGAGCACATGGTGGTCATGGGCATCCAGGACCCGCAGGGCAAGACCACCTACATCTGTGCGGCGTTCCCCTCGGCCTGCGGCAAGACGAATCTCGCGATGCTCGAGTCGGCGCTGCCTGGTTACAAGATCTGGACGCTGGGCGACGACATCGCCTGGCTGAACATCGGGCCCGACGGCCGGCTGTACGCGATCAACCCGGAGGCGGGTTTCTTCGGCGTCGCCCCGGGCACCTCGATGAAAACGAACCCAAACATGGTTCGCACGCTCAAGGCCAACAAGTTCTATCCGACGCTGTTCACCAACGTCGGGCTCGACCTCGACAAGAACGAGCCCTGGTGGGAAGGCGCCGATGGCGGGACCCCGGCGAAGGTGGCGGATTGGCAGGGCAAGCCCTGGCCGAACGGCGACGGCGGCAAGGCCGCGCACGCCAACTCGCGGTTCACCGTCTCGCTGTACAACGCTCCGACGCTGTCGCCGGAGTTCGACAATCCCAAGGGCGTTCCGATCTCGGCGATCCTGATCGGCGGCAAACGAACCCAACTGGTCCCGCTGGTGACCGAGGCCTTCGACTGGGCCAACGGCGTGTTCTTCGGCGCCCGGACCGGCTCCGAGACGACCGCCGCGGCCGCCGGCCAGGTCGGACAGCTCCGTCGCGACCCGTTCGCCATGCTGCCGTTCTGCGGATACAACATGGGCGACTACTTCGGCCATTGGCTCAATATGGGCAAGCGGCTCAAGCACCCCCCGAAGATCTACTCGGTCAACTGGTTCCGCAAGGACGAAGACGGCAAATTCGTTTGGCCGGGCTTCGGCGACAACATCCGCGTCATCAAGTGGGTTCTGGACCGCGTCAACGGTCGCGTCGGCGCTCGTGAGACCCCGATCGGCCTGGTTCCGAACGTCGCGGACCTCGACATGTCGGGCCTGAAGATCGCGAAAGAGCGGATGGAGAAGCTCTTCGACATCGACCGTCCCGGCTGGCAAGGCGAGCTGCAGCAGATCGACGCCTTCCTCGGCCAGTTCGGCGACCACCTGCCCGCCGAGATCCGTCGCCTCCGCGACGACCTGGCCAAGAAGCTGGGATAAGGACTGACCGACCGTCGTCGTCATTGACGGTTGACGAGCGAATTCGTTAGAATCACGGCGTGCCACGGTTGTAAGAACCGCGGCACGCCGTTTCGTTTTGAGAAATACCGGGCAAGGCAGGAAGTGCTTATGGCGGACTCCACTTTTCTACGCCGTGTTCTGTTGAGCAACTACAAGAGCATTGCGAAGTGCTCCGTACAGCTCGGTCCACTCAACTTCCTGGTCGGGCCGAATGGAGCGGGAAAAAGCAATTTCCTGGACGCCCTGCGGTTCGTGGCCGATGCACTAAACACCTCCCTCGATCAGGCCCTGCGGGAGCGGGGGGGCATCGCCGTGGTCCGGCGGCGATCATCCGGACATGCCTCGCACGTTGGAATCCGCCTGGAGTTCATGCTACCCAATGGGTGTTCAGGGTACTATGCGTTCCGTATCGGCCCCTTGCCCACAGGCGGCTTTGAAGTACAGCGAGAGGAATGTCGGATTTGCGATCCTGCCCTCTCGAACGTGTGGTTCTATCACGTGGATCGAGGTCAAGTCATCGAGAGCCAGCCGGCCATCGTACCGGCGGCTGCCTCCAACCGGCTCTTTCTCGTGGCGGCCTCTGGTCTACCGGAATTCCGCGCTCTCTACGATGCCCTGTCCCGCATGGGCTTCTACCACCTCAATCCCGATGAGATCCGAGATCTTCAGTCCTCTGATACGGGGCAGATGCTGTTTCGCGACGGCCGCAATCTGCCGAGTGTGCTGGAGGCTCTGCGTCGTGACAGCCCGGCCACCAAGGACCGCGTGGTCGAGTTCCTTTCGAGTGTTGTACCTGAGATTGTGGACGTCACGACCAAGCACTTGGGTAACCGCGAGACGCTGGAGTTTCACCAACGCATTCATCCCGATGGCAGCATCTGGAAATTCCTGGCCGAGAATATGTCTGATGGGACGCTCCGTGCTTTGGGGGTCTTGACAGCGTTGCTCCAATCTACTGACGGCGGTGCCAGACGAGTGCCACTGGTGGGCATTGACGAACCTGAGATGGCTGTTCATCCGGGTGCGGCGGGTGTTCTGCGAGATGCGATGCGTACGGCGGCTCAGGTGACCCAGGTAATTGTCACTAGTCACAGCCCTGACCTCTTGGATGACAAGGACATAAGCGACGATTGGGTGTTTTCGGTCGTGAGTGAGAATGGCGAAACCAAGATCGGCCCTTTGAGCGAAGCCGACCGCAGTCTCATGCGCGATCGCCTGTTCACGGCTGGTGAGCTCTTGAAGCAGGGGCAATTGATGCCGGACATGGAAGCGATTCGACAGACTCCTCCTGAGCAGTTGGAGCTTTTCGGAGGGGAAACATGACGATGGTGCGGTTGGCTGCTATCGTTGAAGGGCACGGCGAGGTCAAAGCGGTTCCGAGGCTGATTGGTGACCCGAACCCAGAGAGCATCCGCGGGGCGAAAGAGTGGCTCAGCCGGCACATGCCCCGGAATCGCCGATATGGTGAAACGGCTGATCAGGCGGCACTCACCAGTGTTTTCAACATACAGGCCGCACGTCGGGCGGATTCGTTCGACAAGTGCTACCGTGAGATCGTTCGGCTCCTGACGGTGCTTGTTACGACGGAATAGACGGGTTACGGGCCACCCCCAACAACGCCTGACAGGCACTTGGAGCGGAACCAGAATGAGCAATGCGTACTATGGGGCACTTCGGTGAGTTCTGTCGTGAATCATGCAGAGAATCGCTTGGCCGGGAGGCAGTAATGGCGGATCGGCAATCAGCCGCGGCGACGACGCATATGAACCCTCGGATTGAGAAGGATCGTCAGCTCCTCTTGGATGCGCGGGCCAGGGGTCGCGGCGCGACGTTCATGGCCTTCCTGCGGCTCTCCGGCCCGGGGTGGCTCCAGAGCGGCATCACTCTGGGCGGCGGCTCGCTGTCCTCGTGCCTGTACCTCGGGACGCTCGTGGGTTTCAGTTTCCTGTGGCTCCAGCCGTTGGCGATGATCCTCGGCGTCGTCATGCTCAGCGCGATCGCCTACGTGACGCTCTCGACCGGGCGGCGGCCGGTGCGGGCCATCAACGAGCATGTCAATCCGGTCCTGGGCTGGGGCTGGTTGCTGGCCGCGATGACCGCCAACATGATCTGGTCGATGCCGCAGTTCGGGCTGGGGATGGCCGCGATTCGCCAGAACCTCCTGCCCCAGATTTTCGGGCCGGACGCCATGCCGGAGATGCAGGGGCGGATCCTGGCGGCGGTCTTTTTCGTGGCCCTCGCGCTGGCCGGCTCGATGCTCTACGGGCTCGGCGGGCGGGGCACGCGGATTTTCGAGTTCCTGGTCAGGGGCCTCGTGACTTTCGTCGTGCTCTGTTTCCTCGGCGTGGTCATCAAGCTCACTGCCGAGGGAATCCTGGATTGGGGCAAGGTGCTCGCAGGACTGGCGCCGGATTTCAGCCTGTTGTCTCGGCCGGCGGACAAGTTCCTGTCGCACATCGAAGTCGTGGCTCCGGCCTTCCGCGACTACTGGACCAATCTGATCGTCGGCCAGCAACGCGACGTGATGATCGGCGCGGCGGCGGCCGCCGTCGGAATCAATATGACCTTCATGCTGCCGTACTCCATGCTTCGAAAAGGATGGGACCGGGACTTCCGCGGCCTGGCGATCTTCGATCTTTCGACAGGCCTGTTCATCCCCTTCGTGCTGGCGACGAGCTTTGTCATCATGGCCTCCGCGACGCAGTTTCACGCGGCGCCGGCCAAGGGACTGCTCGGCGAACTGGACGATCAGGGCCGAGCCGTCGTCCCCGCGAAGAATCTTGTCAGACCTTTCAATGACCTGCTGGCGGGCCGCCTGAAATACGAGGTAGGCGAAGCGGCCTTTGCGTCGCTGTCCGACGCGGAGAGGGTCGAACGAGCGAAGTCGCTTCCCGAGGCGGATCGGATCATGGCTGCGATGCTCGTCAAGCGCGACTCCTTCAACCTCGCGGAGGCCCTTGTGCCTTTGACCGGCAGACGTTTCGCCCAGTACGTGTTCGGGCTGGGCGTGCTGGGCATGGTGACGGGGGCCGCGACCATGCTGATGACGATCAATGGCTTGTGCCTGTGCGAATTGCTCAATCGGCCCAAGGGCGGCTGGACTCAGCGTATCGGGTCGCTGATGGTCGTGTTCTGCGTCCTGGCGCCGTTGTTCTGGAACCAGGCGCAAATCTGGCTGGCTGTCGTGGCGTCGGTCTTCTGCGGGACGCTGCTTCCGATCGCGTACTTCACGTTCTTCCTGATGATGAACCGCAGGAGCCTGCTCGGGGCCGACGTCCCCCGCGGAGCCCGACGCTTGTGGTGGAACGCATTGATGGGAATCGCGTGTCTGCTGGCGGGGTTCGGCAGTCTCTGGACTCTATGGGCCAAGGTCCGATGGGTCGGGATCGGAGCGTTCCTGGCTTTCGTGGCTCTGGCGATCATCGTCCAAGTTGCGAGAAAGCCGCAAATGACACACGCCGCGGACTCTGTCAGTTGCGCCCCTTAGCGGCCGGGACGAATCGAACGATCGCCTTGCCCTGGCTGATGTCGAAACTCTCGAGCCGAATCCACTTGTCGTCGACAGGGAACACCGGCTCGAACGGCTCTCCGACGAGCAGGGAAGCCGCGATTTTCGTCCGCCAATCGTCGGCGTCGATGCCGCCGGCGTCGATCTGCTCCTGATACGTCTTCTGGGCCATCTTCCTGGCCAGCCATGTGATGGGCATGCCGCCGATTTTCACCTTATCGACGACGAGGTTGAGGCGGCCGTCCTCCAGGATCTTGGGCCCGATCTCCACAGTGACGACGAGGTCGGCGCCTTCGATTTCGGCCGTGCCCATCAGGACGATGCGTCCCGGCGTGAACGCGATCGCCGGCGAGGAGAGCTTGATCCCGCCCGATTCCTGGCGCCATCGCGTCTGGGCGATGGCCTCGTTGAGACCTTTGTCGAAGATCTCCATGGTGAAAGGTTTGCGGTCCTGGGCGTTGTTGTACAGCGTGGGCATCAGCTCGTGCGAGATGTAGGGATGGACTCGCTGCCCGTTCGGATCGTCGGCGGGCGGAGGCGTCACCGGCCGATACTGGGCGGGTTTGTAGAGCAGCACAAGGATCACGACCGCCGCGACCGTCAGATCGATGCACAACCACAGGATCAGTTTTTTGCGTCTGGACTTCTTCGATTTTACCACAGGCGTCTCGGCGGGAGTCCAGGCTGGGGCTCCCGGAAAAGTCTGAATAGACGAATTCTGTCTTGCCAGATACTCTGGCGTTGATTATAGTGGTCCGAACGTTTGGTACAAGCAGTTTTGTTGCCGGGCTTGGGCAAGTGAGACTTGTCGGCAGTTTTAGAGGAGCTCTGATGCAGCGATGCCCTCCGGTTGCGACTTAGGGATACGTTGAAAGGAAGGTTCGTCCGATTATGTCAAGCCACTTTTCTGACCGGCTGCATGCCGCTGTGCAATCGAAAAAGACGCCGTTGGTGATTGGTCTGGATCCCATCTACAGCCGACTGCCTCCCGCCATCCGGGGCCATCGCCAGATGAACGACGAGTTCG
>JBDKUU010000061.1:0-3655 GCA_039679525.1 Phycisphaerales bacterium
AACGCGTCAACCTGCTTCCGGCCCTGGAGCAATACCACAACGCCACGAGACGCTGGTCCCAACATTACGCCCGCTTCGTCAACCTGGAGGGGCGAATCCAGGAGATGGGCGAGTTCTGCATGGATGACGACGTCGAAGGAATCCTGATGGACAGGCCGAGCGTCACGCCCTCAACTCGCGGCAAAAGCTGCGACCGACACCCCGTCAGGATCGGGCCGCGACAGCGTTCGTGAGGAAGCGAACGACCCGCTCGAAAGCCGTTGCGTAAAGACACCGCCTTGCGGCGGCGCTGCAAACCAAGCTCGCCCTCCCGAACCGAATGTCCGTGAGCCGTTCGAAGTTCCGCGTCTACGCGGGTCCAACGGTCCAGGCGGCCTTTGAGATCCCCAAACTACCGGCACGCACGCCAGAGCGGAACACCTTGCGGGGACGGCGCATCCTTGCGCTTGTGAAGGCCGCGTCCGGGGGCTATACTCATAGTCGTGCGGGCACGCGGCGAAGAGCGAATGGAACGTCAGGGCTCAAGCCCCGGCCCTGGCGACGAAGCGTCGATTGCGAGCTTTGGATTGGGAGAAAACCTCATGCGACTCAATGGGATGAATCCATCCTGGTTGTGGCTGTTGGTCCTTTCCTGCTCAATCTGCGTGGCCGCGGAGGCCTACTCCGGGGGCGACGGGACGAACGCGTCGCCCTACGTGCTCGCCGCCAGGCAGGACATCCTGGACCTGGCTTCGGACCCGGCGAACTTCGGCAAGTCCTTCATCCTCACGGCCGACATCGACATGGCGGGCGAGACGTTCGAGCATTCCCTCATCGTCGCGGACAGCTATGCCAGAGGCGATGCGGCCGGGGCCCACAGCCTCGGCGGGCTCATCGGAGAGAACACTGCATTCGTGTCGCGATGTTACAGCACAGGTTTGCTCGCCGGGGTCGACGAGGTGGGCGGACTGGTCGGCCGCGAAGACGCGAAGGCCGATACTCTCTACTGCCTCTGGGACGTCGACTCCTCGGGAATACAGACGAGTTCAGGGGGGGCCGGAATCAGCCGAAACCAGATGCAGGAGATCGGCACGTTTCTGGAACGCGGATGGGATTTCACGGGAGAAACTGCCAACGGCAACCAGGACCTCTGGACGATGGCGGACGACGGCTATCCCGCTTTGACCATGTCCCAGACGTACACGAGAATAAGCCGTCGATAGATATTGGCCCGGATGGAGAAGAATCATGCGAATTGCCCTGGCGCTTGGCGTACTGTTGTCGTTTTCGATTGTCTCTGCGCAAGAGGCAGGCCAACGAAGTTCCCAGCCGGACCCAAACATCCCCACCACGCTGACCGAGGCCCACGCGGCATTGGAGCGGATGCTGTCCCGAAAGACGTTGGCCGAGATCGACGCCATGGCCTCCGAGGACGGCATGGCACGGTATCATTTCAGCCTGGGCCTGAGCATGCGTAACGAGTGGGGACTGTGGCATGACTCCCCGCTGGCCAAGCACATGCAGGGACTGGGGTTCACGCACCCCGACGACATGTCCAGCGTGATCCTCGAGACCTTCTGGTGCAAACGCCACGGGAAGCCCCTGCGTCTGGAAGAGCGTGCGGCGGCTACGAGGAACCGGACGGACGCGGCGCAGAAGACCGAAGAAGAAAAGAAGAAGCGTGTCCAGCAGTCCGTCGCGGCCATCGGGAAGATGATGATGGGACTGCGATTCGAGGCGCGAGACGTTCCGGTCGTGCAGATGCCGATCCCAAGCAGCATGACTGTGCGGTTCATGTGCCCTTTTCGCGACGGCGTGTTCCTGACCGCCTATTGCCAGGGGAGCATCTCAAGTCATCAGTATGTCGCCACGGACGGATACTACACCGATCCCAACACCGGCGAGCGACGCAAGCGTCCCGATATGGATGACAGCGTCAGAAGAGGATTCTGCAGCGAAAATGGCCAGCCCCGCAAGATGAAACCGGGCGAGGACGTCTTCACTCTGGGATTCTATTTCAATCAGGCGGAACGAAAGATCCACAGGATTTGCGTGCCCGAGGTCGGCGAAGTCTATTCGGCCGTGGTCGTGGGCGGCAGGGCCTGGTTCGCCGGCATGACGAATGGAAAGACCACCCTCGTGGGCGTCGGCGAGCGAGACCGTGTCACAGCGTCTTTGCCCCAGGACGATGAGATCCCCGATTTGGGGATGGACGGCGATTGTCTATTGGCCGTGTATTCCAAGTCGATCCATCGGCTCGAAGGTCGGACGTGGAAGCTCGTCTATTCCGGCGACATTCTTCTGCCTCGCTCCTGCCTGCCCCCCCAGCGGCACGGCGACAGGGTCTTGCTCCGGGACGAAGGGATTGGAGAAGAGGGCAAGCGTTTCTGGTGGTTGGAGACGGGGGACAAGCCCCACCTTCGCCTGCTTGCCTGCGACACGCGGCTGTTCGAGCCGGTTGTCCAGGAGAGTCTTCCCAAAGTCCGTCGGCAGATCGTTCACGACATTGCCCCGTATGACTGGGAGGACGCGTCCTCTTACTGTGTGACAAGCGACGACAGTCTCTGGGCCTGCGTCGCCGGCGGGTCGTTCCTGCTTCGTCGCTCGCCCGAGGGCAACTACTCGTTCGCAATCGCATACAACTCGATTCAATTTGGTGAAAACCGGCCTGATTCCGAGCCGGCGACCCCGCGGTTATCGGTCTCAGGCATCACCGCCCTGCCCGACGGCGGACTCCTTCTCGTCGGCCGAACAGGGCTCTACCGGCTCAAAGGCGATGAGTTGACTCAAGAGCTCGCCTTCGTCCGGCAGACCGCCGCACGCAGCAGCGCCAGAGCGGGCGCCGACCGCTGGACTCCAAGTCACGTTCTCTCGCTCGATGACCGATCCTACGTCATCGGCGCGACGATGTGGGACGGCGTGTACCTGCTCCACAAAGGCGACGATGGCCAGTGGAGTTGCCTGTCGGTGGAGAACGCGCGTGACACGGTGATCTGGTAGAGCATATCATCGCTCCAAATGGAAGACGCCCCGACGGGCCAATCCTTCCGTGGATCCCGCGGGTATTGCGTTTGCCATAGCGACGAGGGGCGAACCTCATCGTCTTCTCACTTCACCAGGCGGCTCCAGGAAAACCGCAGCCTTCTATCCGATAAAGTCGGAGTTCTTTTCGACCGATGAAGTCCCACGTGATGACCGGACAGTCTGTACCGTCTGCGCCGGCGGTGCGGGAGGCAAGAACGATCATGCCTGCCGGATCGGCGGGGTCGATCGGTGGGACAGTCCGGAAAAACCCTGGCGGCAGGTACGGCTCGCCGGGATGAGGATTGAGCCTGCGTTCCCCGGAGAAAGTCGGGGACGCAATTTCCGGCTCAACCCGATGGGAAAGTCGGACAGGCAATGGAGACGCAGCAGCTTATGGACATCGCAACAACAATCGGCGTGATCGTGGGTTTCGTGGTGATCATGGGGACCATCGCTTTCGAGAGCAAAGGCGCCATGGGCATCTTTTTCAACATCCCCGCCCTTGCCATCGTCGGCGGCGGCACGACCTGCGCCACCATGATCCACTTCTCCATGAAGCAGTTCCTCGGGGTCGTCTCGGTCGTCAAGAAGACCCTCATCAGCCGCATCGCCCCGCCGCAGGAATCCATCCAGAAGATGGTCAACTACGCCG
>JBDKUU010000062.1:0-3849 GCA_039679525.1 Phycisphaerales bacterium
GAGTGCGAGATCGAGCATCTGCACCTGGCGGCCGAGATGCTCCAGCAGTACGAGGGCCGGGACGCCGAGAGCCTGCTGCCCTCCCGGTTCCCGACCCTGACGAAATTCGAATCGAACAAAGACTATGTGCGGGACATCCTCGCTTCCCAGATCCAACTGACGGCGGACGGCAACATGTACAAGCCGGTCTCCGACCTGCCCTCTTCGTCGCGATACTTCGAGTATCAACGAATGGTCAACGTCGACGGCGTATCTCCCAGCCAGCGGGTGATCGAGGAGCACATCGATCGCCAGGGCCAGGATTACCGTCTGGAGACCGAAGGACCCCATCCCATCGAGGAGTATCGCGTCCGCGAGACGGTCGCCGTCTGACCTTCCGAAAACTCCGCCGGGCGCAAGCGATGCCCGCCGTACAAACATGTATTCGGCCACACACCAGAGCAACCAGGGGCTTCCGTCGCCGGGGCGGGAGCCCCTGGTTTATTGTCGGCCGTAAGGTCGAGCCGGATCAGTTCAGCACGTTCACGGTCACAGCCACGGCGCAGGACGGGACATTCGTGACTCAGGACATCACCGGCAGCTCCGGCGCCGCATATTTCGGCTTCTACGGCACCGGCGGCGACCTCATCAACACGATCACCGTCTCGATGGCGGGCGACGATTTCGCGATCGGCGAGTTTGGCATCGCCTACGGCGAAGGCGGCCCCGCGGTCCCGGCTCCCGGCGCGATTCTGCTGGGGACCTTCGGCACGGGCCTCGTCGGCTGGCTTCGCAGACGCAAAGCGGTGTAATTCGTCCTCTCGTGCCACAGGTTGACGGAATTCAGGGCTGCGAGCCTTGTGCTTGCAGCCCTGTTCTTTTTCGTGTCCGCTCCGGGGCGGCATTCACTCGCAGGCGTACCACGCGACGCCTTCGTAGGTCCAGCCGGAGTTGGGCCCCGTGAGGGTCGCCCGCTCTCGCTCGTCGCGGGTGTAGAGATAACCGGCCCTGGAATCGGACCGGAATCGATGGACCGCGACAGACGAGGCCGGCCGGTGGTTCGGGCGATAGGCGTAGAACGCGATGCCTTCGGAGGTCCACGCGTCCCGCTGATCCTTAGAGAACTTGTCCCGCTCGGCGCGATCGATCGTGTAGAAGCAAGCCAGGCCGTCGCGGGCCTTGAACCGATAGACAGGCATGGCATTCGGATCGAGGCTGTCCGGCGGCACCTGGCAGAGGATTCCATCAAAGACCCACGCGTTGTTCGGATCGGTCATCAGACTCTCGACCTGGGCCCCTTGGATCGTGCACAGGCACCCCGGCTGCCGCGAGGAACGAAGCCGATAGACCGGCGTCCACCGCGGAATCCACACGGCGGCGTACCTGCCCGAGTCGTTCCCGACATACCCCGCGATCCGCCCTGTCGAATCGATTCCGAAAGCCCCCGACCATGTGTACTCGGCCGGCACGAACCGATGCAGGTCGACGACGCTCTGAGCGGAGCCCGACCACAGCAAGGCATGATCGTCCCCCACTCCCACCTGCCGCCCGCCCCAGCAGCGAACCGCGTACGACCATCGGAAGCCCTCCGGGTGCAGGCTCACGACGCTCTCGGCCGTACCGGACCAGAGCAGGGCCTGCATGCCATCGCTGTCGGCCGGGACGCCCGATCCCACCTGCCAGAAGCCCCAGGCGTCGCAGGCGAAGGACCATCGGAAACCGTCCGGGTGCAGATCGACGACACGGTCGGCCGTCCCGAACCAGAGCAACGCCCGCCAGTCCGTCTCTTCGCCATCCGACGGCACGCCATAACCCACCTGAAACCCGTTCCAAACCCCTCCGGCCCGGGAAATCGCAAATCCGGCCGGATGCAGGTCCACGACGCTTTGGGCAGCGCCGGACCAGAGAAGAGCGTGCTCGCCGATGGATTGCGACATGCCGACCCCCACCTGCCGGCCGTTCCAGACCCCGTAGGCACAGGAATACTCGCAGCCGGCCGGGTTCAAGTCGACGACGCTCTCGGCCGCGCCCGACCAAAGCAAGGCGTGGTTGTCCCCCATCCCCACCTGCTTGTCGCCAGTCGCGTCCCAAACTTGCGACGACAGACACCCCTTGGGGTTCAGATCGATCCTGTCTCGGGCGGCATCCTTCCATATCGCGGCGTGCCGACGCTGCTCGCCGTTGGCGTCCGCCGTCTCCACGTAACCGGCTTGCCTTCCGTCGGAGACGGCCAGGCAGGACGCGTCCCGGCCCAGAATCACGACGTCGTACTCCACGGCGCGGGCGACCGCCGCCACGAGGACGATGCCGCCAAGAACGGCCAGGACTCTCTCCTGCACTCTCATGACCTTTCGTGTCTCCACAGAAAGCGATATCGATCTCGCCAAGACCTATAATAGGGCCCCGGCAGCCTCACAACCCGCGTTCTCTCTCCAATCGGCGAGAGAACGACATTCCATCATGCAGACAAATCGGCCATTGGTCAATACGGCTTGACAACGGCAATCTGGGTAATCTCCTGTTGGCTCAAGGACTATACTCTAGTATATTCAGGCGTCCTGGATGGATTTAGGGGGCAGGCGGGATCGAAGATCACCACAGAACCGCTTTTTCACCCGTGCCTGTCGTTACAGAGACTTGGGTAAACAGCGGAGAACCGATGCGTCTTCGATCGCAGACGTCACCTTCGACAGAGCCACGTTCTACTACGCCGCGACGGCACACGGCGGCGGTCTGACAGAAATGGTGGACGACATCCGGTTTGAGGTGGGTGTAGCGGCTGTTCCCGCCCCCGACGCGATCCTTCTCGGGACCCTCGGCTCGGCGCTCGTCGGCTGGCTTCGCAGACGCAGAGCGATGTAATCCGCTATCCCGTGACACGGATCGATGGTTTTCAGGGCTGCAAGCCGCCGGGCTCGCAGCCCTGTTCTTTTTGTGGTCCCTCTTGCCGGTTCACTCGCAGGCGTACCACGCGATGCCTTCACTGGTCCAGCCGGAGCCCTGCTCCATGAGGTTCGCCCGCTCTCGCTCGTCACGGGTGTAGAGATACCCCCCTCCGGAATCGGACCGGAACCGGTACACCGCGACGGCCGAGGAAGGCCGCCGGCTCGGGCGATAGGCGTAGAACGCGATCTCTTCGTAGGCCCACGTGTCGCGGAAGTCCCTGAAGAACCGGTCCCGCTCGGCCGGATCGATCGTGTAGAAACGGGCCGCGCCGGCGCGGGCTCCAAACCGATAAACAGGCATGGCGTTGGGGTCCGTGCTGTCCGGCGGCACGTGGCATAGGATCCCCTCGAAGACCCATGCGTCCGAAGCGGTCAGGAGTGCCTCCACCTGCGTCCCCAGCGTCGTGAGGAGGCTCCCTTGCCGCTTCGAATCTCGACATCGGTAAACGGGCGTCCATCGCGGCGTCCACAGGGCGGCGTGTCTGCCCGATTCGTTCCCGACGTACCCGACGATCCGCCCCGCGGCGTCGATCCCGAAGGCCCCGGAAGAGGTGTATCCGGCCGGCACGAACCGGTGCAGATCCACGACGCTCGAAGCCGTGCCCGCCCAGAGCAGAGCGTGGTCGCCCCCCACCCCGACCTGCCGGTCGCCCCAGCAACGCACGACGTAGGATGACCGGCAGCCGCTCGGATGCAGGTTCACGACGCTCTCGGCCGTGCCGGACCACAGCAGGGCCCGCATCTGGTCGCCCTCGTCCGGCACGCCCGACCCCACCTGCCAGACGCCCCACGTATCGGAGGCACATGACCACCGAAACCCCGCCGGGTGCAAATTGACGACGCTTTGGGCCGTGCCGGACCAGAGCAAGGCCCGCCAACAGATGTCGTTGCTATCGGTGAAGGGCACGCCGTAACCGACCTGCCG
>JBDKUU010000063.1:0-1634 GCA_039679525.1 Phycisphaerales bacterium
AGTAGTCGAGCCATCGCGGCCGCCACTCCCCGCCACACTACATCACCTTCGGCCGAATGGTGCGGCAGCTTGTACGACTGCTTCGCATCCGGGTCACCGTCCGGGTCGACCCAGGCGTGCATCCGTCTGAGCGCCGCCTCTTCGGCGGGGCAGGCTGCGACCTGGCCGGGACCGTCCCAAGCGGCGTCCTCGTCGGCCTTTGCTGTGGTGTGCGGAGGGATCGCCTTCCGGTCGTGAATGACCGCTATCGGGGCCTGCTCGTCCTCTGTGATGATGCCCGCGGCAAGAGCCCGGCGGATCGCCGCCTCGAGGAGGGCCGCCTCGTCAGCAGGCTCATCCGGCTCTTCCTTTGGCTCTTCTTCGACGAGGGAACGGATCATCGCGTACTCCCGGCGCAGCAGCGCGTCAGGGTCGCCCGGCACCGGCACCGAAGACAGATCGAGCATCTCCGACTCGACGATCTTCTTGTGCGCCGTGTCCCACTTCCGGTCGATCCAGCCGATCGACACCGCGTTGAGGAATCCCTCGTCGTACTTGCGGTTGATCTCCGCGGCGAACGGGTCTGCCACGTCGAAGATGACGGTGGCCCGTAGCTCCCTGGTGGTGGTGCGGAGCTTGACCGTCTTCCCGATCGGCAGCCGCTGGCCCATGTAGTCGTGTGCCCAGAGGACGACCGGGTTCTTCAGGTAGTTCTCGAGGCTCAAGCCCTGCATATCCAGGGCGAGGCCGTCGCGTTTCACACCGGAGGTTGAGGCGACGAACTCCTTAGCGCCGTCCGGCAGGGTCCGCTCGTAGAAGGCGCGGAAGTGGTTCACATGCTCCATCAGGTCTCCTCTACAGGTTCCAGCCAACAGCGGCAGCCAATGTCAAGTTCTGCGACGCCGAATCCGCCCGGCCCGTACGCGGTCGCCCCCCCCGAACTGAACATGTCCCCGACCGGGATGATCGTCCCCTGCAACGCCACATGGGCTTCCCGGACCGCGTCGTCCCCGGTCGTGGCCCAGCCCTTGTAGGTGATGCCGGCGGCGGTGAAGGCGGCCATCTGCCCGGTCGTCTGCGAACGGGTCACCTCCGACTGGGCGATCCGGCGGGCCTCTTCGACGCGGATGCCCATGACGTGGGCGACCCGGTCGGCCATCTGATCCAACGACTCCCCCAATCGGAGGCCCTGGGACAGTTCGTCTTTGACCTGGTTGTAGGTGGTGGTCGTGATCCGATGGGCGAACGTCTGCACGTTCCCTTCGATAGCGGCACGTACCGCGCGGTCTTGGAGGAGTTCGGCTATTTGGGCGGGGCTCAGGTCGAGGAGGCGGGCTTCGGAGATCATGGAGAGTTCGGTGGCGGCGACGAAGCGGGCGTGGCAGGCGGCGCGGGTGCGTTCGATCCAGCGGGCCAGGTCGAACGGCGCCTCCGCGGCCTCTTGCGCGGAGCGGATCTGGGGTTGCTGCTTCAGCAGCCGGATGATCGAGTCCTGCTGGCGGAGGAGGATGCCTTTCACGTCGTCCCGCAGCCCGTCTTCGACCCTCGCCAGGTCCAAGCGGGGGAGCCGGGCGGCCCGCACCGCGGCGGAGGGAGGGAGGGCCGCGGTGGCGGGCTGGCCCGGCGGCTGCGGGATATCCCCATCTGAGACGGGG
>JBDKUU010000064.1:0-3672 GCA_039679525.1 Phycisphaerales bacterium
CCGAACGGACCTCGTTGGACAGCGACGTCCGCGTGTCGTGCATGCACAGCAGGACGCCTGTGACCTTCAGCCGCGGATTGATCCGCTTGTTGACCAGGTCGACGGTCTGAAGCAGCTTGCCGAATCCCTGGAGGGCCAGAAAATGCGGCTGCAAAGGGATCAGGACCTCCTCGGCCGCCGCCAGCGCGTTGAGCGACAGCAGGCCCAGCGACGGCGCGCAGTCTATCAGGCAGAAGTCGAACTTGTCCCGGCAGCCCTGCATGGCCTCGCGCAGGATGATCTCGCGGCCGACGACATTCACCAGCTCGGTCTCGGCGCCGACGAGATTGATGTTGGCCGCGAGGAGCCAGAGATTGGGCCGCACGAGCATGAGGCTCGACTCGAAGCCGGCCGACTCTGTCAGCACCTCATAGGCGCCGGTCTGGACGGCCGCGGGCTCGACGCCGAGGTGGATGGTCATGTGCGCCTGGGGATCGAAGTCGATGACGACCACTCTTCGTCCCGCGGCGGCCAGCGCGGCGGCGGTGTTGACCGCCGAGGTTGTTTTTCCCACGCCCCCTTTTTGATTCAGGACTGCAATCGTTCTCAATCCGTAGCCCTCACTGCTCCTGCGTTCTTCGGCCTTCGGTCCGGAGCTTCTTCAGGACGGCGTCGAGCACGCCGTTGACGAAGGGCCCGGATTTGTCGGTGCTGTACTTCTTCGCCAGCTCGATCGCTTCGTTGATGATCACCTTCGGCGGGATGTCCGGACACGACGTCAACTGGTACACGGACAGCCGAAGGATGCTGCGGTCCACGGGCGAGAGCCGCGAGAATTGCCAGCGGATCGTCGAGCCGCCGATGATCTCGTCGCACTCGGCGACTTTGGCCCAGGCCCCAGTGGTCCAGTCCCAGGCGAGCTGGCGGGTCCGCGAATCGCCCTCCATCTCGTAAAAGAACTCGGCCATCAGGCGCGGCAGCAGCACGGAGCCCTGCACATCAAGTTGGTAGAGCGCCTGCATGGCAAGCTCTCTGGCCCTGGTTCGCTTATCCATATGCATTTATCATCTGCTATTGACTATTTACTATTTGATGTCCCACGTTGGATGCGAAAGCCCGCAGGCTCTCTTCTTCGATTCGTAAATAGCAAATCGTAAATAGCAATTCCACTCTACCCAATCTGCTGAATCACGTTCGCCATCTCCATGGCGGTCATTGCGGCGTTGGCTCCGGCGTTGCCCATCTTCGTTCCGGCCCGTTCGATCGCCTGCTCGAGGTTCTCGCAGGTCAGCACGCCGAAGATCGTCGGAACCTCGGTGTCGTAGTTGATCTGGCCGATCCCGCGGACGACCTGCTGGCAGACGGCGTCGTAATGGCCCGTCTGGCCCCGGATGACCGCGCCGAGGCAGATCACCGCGACGTACTTCTCGCTCTGGGCGAACTTCTTGGCCACCAGCGTGATCTCGCAGGCGCCCGGCACCCAGGCCACGGCGATCTGCTCCTCGGCGGCCCCGTGGCGACGCAGACAATCTATCGCCCCCTCGAGCAGCTTGGAGGTAATGAAATCGTTGAATCGGCTGACGACGATGGCGTATTTGCCCTTGCCGGCCGCGATCTGTCCGTTGATTTGCTCGATCATAGTACAGGCTCTCCAAACACATGCGACAGGCCGAAGGGCCCGTGGAATCGTCCCGGTCGCACCTGTGGCCGCTCGGGCATATTATAAGACCCCCGACACCCACCTTCCAGAAAAACCGCGACCGCAGCGCCACCGACGCCCCAAAACCAGCGGCTCCATCGCACTAAGCACAAGCATTGTAAAGATTTAGGGGCCTGCCCGCCAGAAGAATCTGCCCCTGCGGCGAAATCCGCACGCCACGCCGGCAAATGCGCTAAGGCACCCCCGGACGATGGGCGATAACGCTGTTGAGTCAGAACAGACGTCAACCACTGGAGGTGCGAAGGACATATGACGTTCGAGGGCATGGATTTTGGTCCGTACGACAAGGCTGAGCGGAGCGCACGCAAGGCCTATGAACTCTATGAAGACGGGAAGATGAAGCAGGCGCTGGCCGCCCTGGAGCGGGCCATCGAGGTCAATCCCAGCAACAGCGCCTGGCACTTCAACAAAGGCCTCACCCTGGACGCCATCAGCCGGTTCGACGACGCGATCGCCGAGTACGAGCTGGCCCTGCAACTGAGCCCCAACGACCTGGAGATTCTCAACGCCCTGGCCGTGGACTACACCCGCACCGGGCTGTACGATCGGGCCCTGACCACCTTCGAGTACATCCAGCAGCTCGACCCGGAGTTCGAGCCCGCCTACTGCAATCGGATCATCACCTACGCCGAGATGGGCCAGCACGACATGGCCGAGCAGATGTTCTACCTGGCTCAGCAGATCGACGAGGAATGCCCCCTGTGCTACTACAACATCGGCAACAGCCTCTTCGCCCGCGGCCAGTTCAAGAAGGCCGTGAGCTGCTGGCTCAAGACAGCCGAGCTGGAGCCGACCCACCCCCAGATCAACTACCGCATCGCCCAGGCCTACTGGTCCGACGGGGACCACGCCAAGGCTCGCGAGCATTTCCTGACGGAGTTGCGGGCCAACCCCGGCGACGCCGAGGCGATCATGGACATGGCCCTGTTCCTCCTGGAGACGGGCGACCTGGACAGCGCCAAGGAGAAGTTTCACCGGCTCCTGGAGATGGACCCGGACTTCGCCCCGGCGATGCTCTATCTGGGCGAGATCGCCCTCGATCAAGGCGACCCCCACCGGGCGGCCGACCTGTTCGACGAAGCCCTGAAGAAGGACCCGACGCTGGCCGGACCGAACTACCGCCTGGCCCAGTGCTCGCTGATCGATGGTCACAAAGGCAAGGCCAGGGAGCACCTGGTCGCCGAGCTGGATCATGAGGTCGACGACGCCGGCACGCTGGTGTCGATGGCCTCGATGTTCCTGGCGATCGAGGACCCGGACCACGCCTCGCAGTGCCTGCTGCGGGCGGTGGGCCTGGATATGCGAAGCGCGGACGCCTACTATTACCTCGGCGTCAGCGCCGCCAACAAGAGCCAGTTCGCCGACGCCGAGCGGTTCTTCTCTCGGGCCCTGGAACTCAACCGGGACCACACGGGAGCCCTGCGGGATTCGGCGTTCACCTTCCTGGCCGCCGGCCAGGCCCCCAAGGCGACCGCGCGGGTCGCCCGGGCTCGGACTCTGCTTCCCGACGACTGCGAGCTGCGGATGCTCGACTATAGCGTTCGGCTGATCCTGCTGACGAGCCGTCTGACGAACCTGGTCTGTCGTCTGGACCCGCGTCCGGCCCTTCGACGTCTGTGTCATCGACTCGCAGGTCGATGAAGTCTCAAGAAGTTTCAAGCTTGAAGCGTGGAGTTTGAAGTAAGAAGAAGAGAAGCCGCGGTCCTGCTCTATCCGCTTGACACTTGAAACTGCAAACTTGAAACTCGCCTCGTTCGCCACTTCCCGAAACGGGATTCGTTTCACCCATTTTTGTCTTGCGTTCTCACCGCGATCGCTCCAGAATGACTTTCGGGAAATGACGCTGCAACGAGGGGCTCGGGTTCCACGCGGGCCTGACGCACAGGCAAGGCCGCAGTGTGGGGAGGTACGGACAGGTGGGAAGCTCGCCGAATTGCGAGAGGCGAGGCGAACGGACTCCTTTGGAAAGGATG
>JBDKUU010000065.1:0-4191 GCA_039679525.1 Phycisphaerales bacterium
GCGCCCTTCGATGTGGTGGCGTGGTGCAAGCGCCGTGCAGGGGGGCGGCTCCCACAGGCAAGGCGGCGGAGATGGTCCGCCTTGGTAGGCTTCGACGCGCTCAGGTGCGCCTCTGGAATTTAAGCGCGTCGGGCCTGTCCGCGCCGCGTCGAACTGTATGACCGGCCGGTGTGCTGCCACCCGAGGGATGGTCCGCTTAGGCTCCTCGCCCGGTCATCTGGTTGCGGGCGCCGAGTTGAACGGCCTGCTTCGGCTTATGAGACCGCGGGGCGCACCCGCGCTCTTACCCGCCCAACTGAAACACAAAAACTCGCCCTCTCGGACGATCTAGGCCGTATTGGCCGGGCTGCGTTGGGAAGGTCGCCCTGTCGGGTCGGGCCCATTGCAACCGATCGCGCACCTAGTCGGTGATCTCCGCGACCATTGAAGGCGAGACAGCGACCTCGCGCTCAACCCCCAATATCTCGAGCCATACACGGATTGACTTCCCACTGTCAACCGACACCTGAGACACCAGTCCTGCAAACGGAGAATTATCCGCGAAACGGACTGGCGTTCCGGGCGCCATCCGCGCTCGACCCTCGTTCGCCAACTCGTCGATTTCCACGATGACCCCGCGATCGTCGCCGCGAGCCATCAGCTCGTCCATGACATCGTCCGGGATCCTAAGCGGCTTCTCGCCGAGATACACGACGGTCGAGACGCCATTGGTCTCGTTCACCTCGTAGATCGAGCGATGCCGCGGGACCTTGACGAAGATGTAGCGGTTGAAGTGAGGCCGCTCGACCCATTCGGCAACGACCTTCCGGGTGCCCGGCCGCGTCCGCCGGCGGCGGAATCGATCGAACGGGTAGAAGGTCCGGAAGCCGTTGCGGCGAAGCTCCATGTCCGCCTTGGCCTCGGCCCGCGGATTGGTCATCACCGCGAACCAGGGGGCGTCCTGTTCCGTCATGCGCGGGTCTCCCTGGCAGTGGAGGCTTTGCACGTCAGGACATGCTCGACAGACGATCAAGCACGGCGCCAATCGGCCCCGTCGGTTCACCTGCCGCGTTTCGGGAAACAGCAGCACGCAGCGTTTCAACTGGCACGCCGTGCTGCATGGCAATCGAGAGGATGACCGCGGCATCGGTCGCATTGACCTGCGCGCCGGAGCCCGCCTTCGGGCCGTCGATGAAAATCTCACCGGGCCGGCCATCATCGTACAGGCCAACGGTCAGGGTGTAACAGATGCCGTCATGAGAAAAATCGCACGTCTCGGATGCGCGCCGAAGGGGCAGCGCGTGCCGACGGGTTGTGGCGAAAGCCTGATCATGAAGCATGGGTGCATCCTTGTGGCGAGGATGCGCCCGGGTAGGCCTGAGACGCAGAATCGAAAATGAAGGAAGTCGGCAGCGCGGTCAAGCCGGCCTTGATGTCTCGATCCAAGATGATCCAGGCGAGATAACAACCCCTTCGTTGTCGAAATCGACTTTGACCTGCTTCATCTTTTCCAGCCGTTTGAGCGCGGAAGCCAGATTCCCGCCGAACTGCGCTACGTCGATGTCCTGCATGCGCAGCTTCTTCGATGGATTGATGGCCCATGCGCTTTTCAACGCGAGAGCAGTGTAAATTATGGCCTCATCAACCTGTCCTGTCGAAGTGGCGGTGTAACGCCTGCCGCGAGCAGAGAGGGGGCGCATCGGATCGCAACGCGAAACGATCTCCTCAAGGTCGAGGTGCTTGAACCGTCCGGTCATATTCCAAGTCACGGAAAAACCCTCTATATCTCTCTATACACACACTATCGTATATCCATAGTGTGTATATGGCAACTAATATCTTTACTTACACTTATATATATAATATTTATATATAAGATACTGATATATAAAGACTTTTTGGGCCTTCCTGACTCTGTTTTCTGACCCGCAATTGCCGGCATTTCCAAAAAAGAAGCCGCCCGAAGGCGGCTCCAAATGCGGGATTTGAGGGAGCTCAATTTCTGGCGACATAGACCGTCACCGGCTTGTCCGACCCCTGTTTCTTGACCCTCACCTCCTCCAGCCGCCCGCCCTCGACCAGCATCGATATGGCGCTGTCCATCTTCCGCTTGTCGATCCTGCCGTCGACTTTTCGATAGAGCTCGGTGCGCGTCAGGCGCCCGCTCTTGGCGTCCCGCACGATGCTGAGCACGAGCTTGTAGTTCGCCTGGTCGTCGCTCTCGGCCATGTTGTCCATGACGCCGGCCATCATCGTAGATGCGCTGTAGCGGGCAAACTGGATGCCCCAATCTAGGTCTTCGGTTCGCACCACGGGGTAGGCGGGATCGCAGCCAACGGCCCGTATCGTCGCCAGGCGCACGGCCATTTCGGCCGTGCGCGCGAGGAACGACTCCCGCTCCGGAAATTGCTCGATCTCCTCTTCGCAAGCTCGCACATGGTCCTCGTGCATTCGCTCCACGGCTTGGGTGTCCCATGACACACGGTCATGCGCCGGCCCTTCGTCAGATCGGTTTAGGCCTGCGGCGAACATGTCGCCTTTCCGCAGGTAGATGTCGCGGATGCCATCACAGATGCCCGCCGGAACCTGTGTCGGGTCGGCCGTGCGCCTTCGCACGCCAGGCTTGGTCCTGGCTTCCACCACGAGGAACCTGTTCAGGAACCCGTTGGAAACATCGCCGCCGGCCAGCGCCGCATAGAACTCGGCTGGTGTGGAAACGCCGTAGATCGACATGCAGGGCCCGACGATCGGCGACGATGCCTTGCCGGCCCACTCGGGGGTCATCATGACGCTGAAACTCGACGACCAGGCGGACCGCATAATCTTGGAGATGGCGCCTTCGAATCCCGACGCGCGCCGATTGTTGATCCGCTTGAGGAAGGCGCCGAACTCGTCCATGGCGCAGAGCGACAAGGGCGACCTCTGGATGAAGTTGATCACCGCCGGCATTGAGATGAACTCGTCTGGCCCCAGATGACCGAGCATGCGAGCCGACCGCAGCAGTGTCGGGATGGCGCTCTTCGGCCCGTCCTTGCCGTACCCCGTCTTGGCGAGGCCAACGACATAGAGGGCCGTGCCGGAATCGGTGGGCCCGGCTATTTGGCGCCCCATCGCGGTGCCAAGCACCGTCACGGCGGCGCCTAAGGCGAGAGCCGGCTGCGGCTTCTGCGACGATGCGACAATCCACTGGACGATGTCGCCCAATAGGCCTGGAACGTTCAGCACGGCCGCCGGCAGGTCCCCAGACGGGATTTCAGGCTCCTCGAGGATCTCTCCCGTCTCGGCGTCGGCAAGAAGGCCGTCCACCTCGACCAGCGTCCGAGCATGGCGTTCAGGCTCGCGGGGGCACTCCATGCCGGCGCGCAGGCCGCGCATGATCGTCCCGCGAGGGCCGAAAGCCTTATCCGTCGCCTTGAGCCCCAGCGCGGCCGCAGCGCCGTTCAAGGCATTGATCGCCTCGCTCTCAGGAATCAGATGCGGGACGAGCTGCCCGATGTTGAAGGCGGAAGTGTTGATCGTCTCGTTTCTGGTCCCCGGGGCGGCGCCGGCGATGATCTCGCATTCGCGGCGCAGCGCTTCCTCAGCATATGGGCTGCCGTTGGCAGCAACATTCGGGGTGAGGGACGATGCCCGCGGCGCAAGAGGGCGCAGCAGCCCGGCGAGCCAAGGTGGCACTGGCGCCGGTTCGGCAACGTCGTTGAGCGGGACGTAGGCGCCCGCTTCGATCTCGCATCCTGGGGCGATGACATACCCGCCATGCCCGCGCACATCGATTCCCGCCGGGAGGATGCCGCGCGCATTGCCATGCGGAGGATTGAACCCCTGCCGGAAATAGTAGTGGACCCCGTCCGATGGAGTCCGAACCTGCGGCACTCCTGACAGATCAAAGCCAAGCGCGATGAAGGCGGCGACGCCGTCCGGTCGCCCCGGCTTGCGGTCCGCGTCAATGACGAGAAGCCCGGATTTCGCGAGGTCGATGCCAACAACGGCATCCGGCCAGCGGCGCCACCACGCATCGATCCGCGCAGCGTCGGTGGTGCTCTGGTTCCGCCAGAACACGCCAGGCATCGGCCGCTTCACCTCCTCCCCGCCCTGGTGGCACGGAAAAACGAAAATGCCGGCGTCCGCGAGGCTGAGGGCGTCGTCAGAAGGGCGGTCCGCCTTTGTCGATCTCCTTCCGGTTTTCCACGCCATAGGTCGTGATGAGCCATT
>JBDKUU010000066.1:0-3415 GCA_039679525.1 Phycisphaerales bacterium
TACAGGACGTCGTGGAGACGGTCACGACTCCGGAGCGGGAAGGGGTGTCGCCCGGCGAACTCGCGATCATGCGGCAAGCCTTGGAGATGGCTCCTGCTGCCGATCCCGAGCAATGCAAGTCGCTCGCTCAGGACATCGCCACCTTCGTGCAGGCGAATGCGTTCCCGGGTTGGGCCACCAGCACTGCGGCCCGACAACGCGTGGGACAGGAGATCACGAGGCTGCTGATCCACGACTACGATGACCTGGGCTTGTTCCCAGGAGAGTTCAAGGACACGGCCGTGAGCTATGCCGCCCAACACTACGCCGACCTGGGATAGGACACCATTGATGCCGACCGTGCGGTTGGGGGAGTGCGATGTGGCGTATGAGGTTCGGCGAAGCAGCCGGGCCCGCAACGTGCGACTGAAGGTGAATGCCGCCGACGGGCTCGTCGTGGTGATCCCCGAGGCCTACGACGTTACCACTGTGCCCGACATGCTCGTCGGTAGGCGAGGCTGGATCGAGAAGCAACTGGCGTACTTTCGGACCGCTCCTGCGTGGGAGCCTGAGGCCGAGCCCAACGATGGTCAGACGATCCTGTTCCGGGGAGATCCTCACCTGTTGAGCGTCTGTGCTGCTACAGCAGGGCAACGTTCGAGCGTCTCGCTCGAACGTCACTCGATCCAGATACATCTCCCGCCTCAGGACAAGGGGCTTGCAGTCCTGACCCGTTGGCTGCGTCAGCAAGCCCGGTCACAGATCGAGGGTGAGCTTAGGGTTCTCGCTCAGGGACGTGAATACGGCCGCCTCTACGTCATGGACCAGCGGACCCGCTGGGGAAGTTGCTCCGGCAAGAACAATCTCTCGTTCAACTGGCGACTCGTGATGGCCCCGCCTGAGGTGCTCAGGTACGTGGTCGCCCACGAGATAGCACATCTCACGGAGCGGAAGCACTCGCCGAGATTCTGGTTGGTCGTCCGAGGGCTGGTGGGGGATGTGGAGGGCCCGAGGCGGTGGCTCAGGGAGCACGGGGGGAAGTTGCGGCTCTGAGTGGCGGGCCTTGATCGGCGACTTGCGATACCGTAGCAACAACTCGGTCAATCAGATTGGCAACGGAGTAGCCGATATTGAGGAGTATGGCATGGGACTTGGATTCTACGAACTGGACTTGGACGAAGCCAGGGGGCGATCAGGCAGGAAGCCGAGGAAGACGCCCTTCGACCACCAACTGGACGCCTTTCAGGCATTGTCTGGCACCTACACCCTCGATGGGGGCCAAGGCAAGGGCGGTCTGCTTGTGCTCCCGACCGGGGCCGGGAAGACGTTCACCACGGTGAGTTGGATCTGCGAGAACGTCCTGAAGCGGAACATCAAGGTGCTTTGGCTGGCACAGTCATTCTACCTACTGGATCAGGCATGCCAGGAGTTCCTCGATCACGCCCCCTTGATGCCTGAGACGAGGGACACATTGAACGTGCGTGTGGTTTCCAGTACGCCTTCGCACAATTCCGCTTCAGACATACAGCCAACCGACGATGTGGTGATCATCACGACGCAGACCGCAATGGGCAGTTTGCATGTAGACGCTGTCGACCGCAGGGGCAAGCGAGTGATGAGCCAACTTCGACAGTTCGTTGAGAACAGCCGACACACGGGGCTGTTTGTCGTTCTCGACGAGGCACACCATGCCCCGGCCTACGGCTGTCGCAACCTGCTAACGGGCAAGGACGTAGCGGAGCCGGGCCTACGCACTCTGGTGCCCGCAGCGAACCTACTCGGGCTGACAGCGACGCCAACATACACGGATGAGACTCGCCGTGGCTGGCTGGGACGCATCTTTGACCAAGGCGTCATCTATGAGGCTGATCAGGCCAAATTGACCGTGCAGGGGATTCTGGCCCGGCCGAACTATGTCCCTCGCCCCACCGGAAGGGAGCTGGTGGTAGATGACCGCCTCTATAACCAACTCGTCCGCGAGCACAAGGATCTGCCCGAGGAAATCATCGAGAAACTCGCCAACGACTCCCTTCGCAACGACAGCATCGTCAAGGAGTACGAGGCCAACAGGGCAATCTATGGCAAGACAATCATCTTCGCAGACCGGTGGTTCCAGTGCGTCTACCTCAAGAGCAAGTTGCGGGAGAGAGGAATCCGTGCCGATGCTATCTATTCCCACATCGACGCAGATCCGGGTTCGGCGGAGGCACGCAACGAGCGACAACCAAGCGACAACGAACGGATTCTCCACGAGTTCAAGCATGGGAAGGACAGCGAAGGCAGGGACACACTCGACGTGCTGGTAAATGTCCGGATGCTCACCGAGGGTGCCGACGTCCCAAGCGTGAGGACCGTGTTCCTCACCCGACAGACCACCAGCCGAATCCTGCTGAAGCAGATGATTGGGCGTGCCTTGCGTGGTCGTCAAGCGGGGGGTGACGACGAGGCGAACATCGTCATGTTCGTTGACGAGTGGAAGCGTCTGATCGACTGGGCGTCGCCCGTGGACCTCGCCGGGGGAACCGGTGAGGATAGTCCTGTCCGCGGCCACTACCCGCTGGAATACGTGTCGATCCAACTAGTGGAGAAGCTCGCCGATCATATCAACAACCCGGACGTCCCGATCCCGCCGTTCGAGCGAGTGATGCCAATCGGCTGGTACCAGACGGAGGTCGTGGTGGGCAATGCAGATACGGGCGAGACCCAGTCGTTCGTCGAGTTCGCGATGGCCTACGAGCACACGAAACCTAAGTTCGACGCACTAATCGACAGCATTCTCAGGCGACCGCCCGCGGGTTGGGACCGGGAAGTCATGCAGCCTAACCAGATGCAACTCACAGTGGGCACTTGGATCCAGCGGTTCTTCGATGCAGACGAAGATAACATGGACAACTGCCTGGCCGCCGACATCACACGCATCGCACGTCACACCGCCCAGCGGTCGGTTGCCCCAGTATTCCATCCGTTCGAGGAGCGAGATCAGCACAACCTGGACACACTGGCGGCAGGGCTGTTGAAGAAGACGCGGCTGGAGTGCGACGAGTTCCTGCGGCGGGAGTACGCGAGGCCCGAACGCCTGTGGCACAGCTTCTTCAGGTCCTACGAACGGTTCTCGTCGGCGGTGGATGCTGCTTGCATGCGGCTGTTGGACGATCACCGTCACGGGCATCTGTTGCCGCCGGAACCCCCAAAACCAAGGGCATCTCGCCGTCGCGAGCTCAGCGAGGCCGAGAAGGAACAGGTCAAGAAGCGGGACGGGTACGCCTGCCTCTGCTGTGGAGCGAGCGGCAAAGGCGTCCGCCTGCAGGCAGACCACATCCACGCGTACGCCCTCGGGGGCGAGACCAGTGTCGAGAACACCCAGACCCTCTGCAGCGTGTGCAACCGGGAGAAGAAGGTGAACGAGATCAACTTCCTGTCGCAGACGGTCACGCAG
>JBDKUU010000067.1:0-3702 GCA_039679525.1 Phycisphaerales bacterium
ACCGTCTGTCTGGTGGCGGGACTCGCAGGAAGCTATCTCTTGCGACGACGGGCGGTCCGCGCTCATCAGATCCTGCTGTTGAGCCTGATCGCGGCGGCGGTAATCCCGGCGTTCAGCCAGATCGTCCGACAGAGGCACTGGGGACTGTTCGTAGCGGAGCGAACAGTCCCCGAGGTACACCTGCCTCTTCCTGAGACACAGACGAATCTCACGACAACAATTCCACAACGGGCAGGAGACACGATAGTCTCGCCCTCCCCTGCTGTGAACATGCCCGCGGCCGGGAGATTCGAGTGGGGGCAGGCCGCCATGCTCCTATGGTTTGCGACAAGCGCCGTCCTGCTCCTGCGTCTGGTCATCCGGTTCTGGTTCGCCTGGCGAATCGTCAGGCGTTCGGAGGTCGTCGCGAACCCCCGCATGGCGAACCGGATCGATGCCGCCAAAGACCGGCTCGAAATCGACGTGGACGTGATTGTCCGAAGCGGCGGCAACATCGCCAGCCCGATCATCTGGTGCTGGGGCCCCAGGCCGACTCTGCTGTTGCCGAAAGGCTCGTGCGAAGAGAACGACGCACGCGATTGGTCCAGCGTCATTTGTCACGAACTGGCCCACTGGAAGCGGCGGGACCATGTCGCCGGGCTCCTTGCCGAGCTGGCGGTCTGCGTGATGCCCTGGCAACTGCTGACGTGGTGGACCCGCCGCCGCCTGGTAGCCTTGAGCGAAGAAGCCTGTGACGATTGGGTCGTCGCCTCGGGGCAGACGCCGACCCGCTATGCGAAAACGCTCCTGGACCTGCTCCCCCAGAACCAGGCCGGCTTCATCCCGAGCGTCGTCCCCAGCCGCAAGGGACTGGCCGGACGCGTGTACAGAATCCTGCAAGATTCCTGCGGCAACCCTTGCCTCGGCCGACGGTGGGCGGCCGCGTCAGTGATCTTGGCCGTGTGCGTCATTCTCGGCATCGCCCTGGCGCAGACGCGACCGGCGCCGAGCGGACCTCAGTCGCAGATTGATACGCCGGTCGCAGCATCGGAGGAACCGCCAGTCGAAGGGAAGGTCGTTCTTCGTATCATCGACCCGAACGGTCAACCCGTGCTCGGGGCCAAAGCCGGCGCGATAATGCAGATGGACCCATCCTCCCGTCCTGGCGACAGAATGCGATGGTCCTCCGCGGGCGCCTCTGATCGCGAAGGTCAGCTCGTGCTCGATGCAAAGGAGGTCTTTTTCCCGAGCCAGCGGGACAGGTCCGCACTCTACATACTGCAAAAACGCCGAGAAATTGGAGCGGTTCAAGAGGTCGCGAGAAAGGGCCTGGGCAAAGGACCGACCACTGTCGTGCTCAAGCCCGTCTGCCGTGTACATGGGACGATCGACAGCGCCGGCTTGGCCGCCATCGGTATGCCCCTGCGTGGGACCAGCATGTCTGTCCGCTCGAACAACTACACTCTGCTGACCGGTCTCTGGACCGAGCAGAACCACGACTTCGATTTCCTGCTGCCACCCGGCACGTACGAATTCGAGGCGCAGGGCGCGGGAGGGCAATCGGAAGGCTCGCCTCGGATCAGCGCGGGCACGGATTACAAGGTGTTCACGGTCACAGTCCGCGACGGTCAAAAGGATCTCGATCTCCAGGTGATCGATCTGGTCCCTCTCAAACTGGCCACCCTGATCGGCCGACCCGCGCCGGAGATCGGCCCCATGAGAGGCTGGAAGCACGGACCGGGGGCCAGTTTGGCCGATCTCAAGGGGCAAGTCGTGTGGCTGCACTTCGGCGGCGACTACCCCAGTACGTCGCGGGACCTGCCGAGGCTCGCGGAGCTTCATGAGGCCTTCGCCGGCAAGGGCCTGACCGTCATCGCGATCTACAATTGCGATTCTCTGGAGGAGCTAGCGCAGCGATGGGCCGAAATCAGCGGCCAATTCGGCGGCGTACAGGACGTGCCCTTCCGCATCGCCATCGACGGCGGAGAATCCACGAACGAGCAGCATTCCGGAGCCACGTACGCCAAGTACGGCATCGCGGGGCGCACGGCGAATGTCCTCATCGACCCGGCGGGCAACGTCGTCGGTCAGGCCAATCTGTTCTACGCCAAGGAGATCGTCTCTCAGATGCTCGGGGTGCGCGAGGAGACGTCCCAGCCCGATTGGCGGAAGCGATTCAACAAAGTCTATCGCCTTGCGGGCAACGAGGCCCTCAAGCGAATCGCCCCGCCGTTCATCCCCGAGCGGATGGACTACTACAACAGCGAGCATGAGCAACAAGCCAAGTTGATCCCCAGCGGGCCGGACCAGATGACGTTCCGCTGGAACTGGAACGACCAACTGCAGAACTGGAGCATGACTTTCGGCGCATCGGGAAAGATCGGATCGGTCCTCAACGGCGTGATCGGGCTCAAGAGCTATGAATACGAGGGACCGCAGTCGTTGCTGGCAATCGAGCTGCCGGGCGACTGGATCGTTCAAGACAGAGGAGTCGGCCAGGACGTGAAGCTCATAGCCTTCGAAGAACTTCTCGCCAGGGAGCTCGGACGCACGATCCGATTCGAGAAGCGTTCCGTCGAACGGGATGTGATCGTCGCGACGGGCGCGTTCAGCTTCCATCCGCCCGTCGGAACCTATGAGAATACCTCCGTCCACCTCTACGCCTCCGAAGCCGACCCTGACGAAAGCGCCGGCGGCGGCGCCTCCGATTCGGTGGGAGAGTTCCTCCGGATGCTCGGGGACCGTGTGAATATGCCGGTCATCGATCACACAGAAGTGGCCGGACTGGAAAAGATCCCCTACCGTCACCATCAATCTTCCCGCGTTGGCAAAATCCAGGACGAGCAGGAACGAGCAGAACAACTGAGAATCCTGTTGGACCATCTGACGGAGCAGACGGAGCTGCGTTTCAGGATCGGCAGAGAGGAAGTCCCCGTCTGGTTCATTACAGAGCAGACCGCCCGCTGATCTCTGGCGACCGGCTCCCATAGCGAACGCCAAGCGACAGGTGGAGACGCCCCTCCTCGACTCCACCTGTCGTCGCGCCCGTCCTCTGTCCTCCGTCCTCCGTCTTCTGTCCTCTGTCCTCCGAACAAACTACTCGCATTCGCCTGTGGATGCCCGTTCACGCGTTTCTCGCGGGGGGTGGGAAAAAGCCGATGGCGATTCTAGGCAAAAAGATATATAGTGACGGAAAGCCGGCCAAGGGGGGCCGGAGGTGGGTAAGGGATCCGATCGCTCCGTGGCGACGCGGACCCCGGCGGAACCGCTGCTTCTCATGGCGTCCGGAGCGACGGTGGGCGGTTCCGGAACAGTCTATGGAAAGGAGAAAACATGAGAAACGGAGTTCACACCACGTCAACACGGGCGCGCGTCGGCTGCTGCCCGGTCATCGGCCGGCTGCTTGTCCTGGGCCTTCTGGCAACGGCAATCACCTTCGGCACCGCGTTCGCTCAGGCGCCGCAGCCTGAGGCGACGCCGAATCCGCCACAGCCGCAAACCCAGCCACAGCCGCAACCGCAAACCGAGACGCCTCAGACGCAGCAGTGGCAGAACGAGGGCTGCCGCGACATGATGGTCCAGATGCTCGAACAACTGCGTCAGAAGGCCATCCAGGTCGAAGACAGCATCGAGCAGCAGACGGGCGAGCCGGACCAGCGAGTGCAGGTCCGCCGGGGCGAGTTGCGGGCTTTGCGTCAGGAGATTCGCAGCGTGGAGCGGGCC
>JBDKUU010000068.1:0-4651 GCA_039679525.1 Phycisphaerales bacterium
CAGCTGATTCATGACGTCGGTGACCTCCGAAAGACTCCCCTGCACCAGAAGGGCATCCTGCTGCAGGGCGTCCAGCGAGTTCAGTACGTCTATGGCGCCGGTCAGGCCGCCGGCAGAGAGGCCGCTCTCGCCCCCGGCGGCGCCGGCCAGTGCGTCGCCCAATCTGGAGCATTGCGCGGACGCCGCCTGGGCGGCTTCGACCTTCTTCATGAGCTGGTCGACCTTCTCGGGACTGAGTCCCTGCTTCTGAAGCGCCTGTCGCAATTGCTCGGGTGTCGCGGTGGCGAGCTTCTTGTCGAGGCCGAGCTTGGCCAACTCGTCCTCGACCTGCTTCTTCTGTTCGGACAGCTTCTGCAATTCCTTCGCCAGATTCTGCATTTGGGCGGTCAGCTCTTTCCGCTTGTCCGCGGACATCGTCCCGTCGTTCAACTGCTTTTGGAGCTCCGAGAGCAAGTTGGCGGCTTGGGCGAAATCCCCCTTGGCCAGTGCCATGCGAAGCTGTTGCGAAACCTCATTGCTCGATCCTCGCAACTGTTTGAGCATCTGCTGCAAGGACCCGGCGGCCGCGAGTTTCGCCCCCGTCTGCATCTGTTTGATCTTGTCCGACAGGTCGCCCAGGGCCTTGATCGCCTCTCGCTTGACTTCCTGCGGCTCGGCCGCCTGGCCCAACTCATCGAGCTTCTTGAGGTCCGCGACGAGGTTCGGGTCGCCGAGGGCCCGAACCGCGGCCTTGACCTGCTCGGTCGCCTTCTTGACCTGCGTCTGAGTCGCTTGAGCGGCTATGGCTTTCTTCTGCTGTTCCTGATGGTCCTTGAGAAAACCCAGGAGATCCTGTTGAGGCAGCAGAAAGACCACCGCGACCACTGCCGCCCACGTGCCGGCCCCGTATACCCAGCTTCGCGAGAGCTTGATCGGGAAGTGCCCGGCCAAGTTGGCGTATTGCACGACGTTCAACGACTCGGCCCGAGCCGCCTGCGCGAAGGGATCGTCGGACTGGGCCAGAGCCAGCGTCGTGCTGACTCGTTCGTGAAGCCCGAGCCGCTCGTCGAGCAAGAGGGAAGCCTGCATGCGGGTGGGCCGTTTGAGCAGCCAGAGAACTGCGATCGCCGCAACCACAGCCATCGAGAACATCCACACGGACCACGGCGCCAGGACTTTCACCGCCAGGAGCCGCTCCGTCAGCATGGCCAGGGCGGCGATCCCGCCGGCCGCCGCGAGGACCTTTCCGGCCTGGTGAAGGAGCTGATTCACGCCGCACCGGATACGGACCGTTTGGATCTTGGCTTGGAATACTTTCGGCAAGGACATCCCGTCTTATCCTTAATCCCTATCGTCCAACAAGTTACGCGTCGTCATCGCGGCTCGCTCTCCTGCCGCCTACTCGTATGACGCGGCCTGAAATCAAACGTTACGACGCGCGTGAAATACCCAGTTGAATTATATGCACATTCACCCGTACGGGATACCCTTTTCGAAAGATGTGTGCGCCCCCTATCGCTGAACGCGGAAGACAAAGTCCCAAGTCTCGTTGCTTTTCCTGGCGTCCTTGGGAGGCGTTTGCTTGCCGCCGTCGTCCCTGCCGTCCCCATCCACGCTGTAGACCACGTAGCCGCGATCCGATCGCGTGTACCGCAGCGGCGCGCCGTCATGCGGATCTTCGGGGACGGCCGCGAGGTATTGCGGCACGAGCGAATCGAGCCCATCCGGGAGCGCCCCATGTGCCATTCGGTATCTCTCCACCGCCAGCAGCACGCGGGCCATCTCCCGCGGCGCGACGCTCGCCGCTTCGTAACTCATGACCCGGGTTCCCGAGGTCATCTGCGAGAGCTGCGAAGACAGGATGCCTTTGCCGCCGCGAAGCCGCCGGACCTCGGCAGCCTCGCCCGCCGCACGATACTGAGACACCGGCCCTTGCAGGGCATCGATGCACTCCTGGAGACAATCGAGGTAGGCCGCCCCGTCCCTGGCCGCGAGGCCAAGAGCGTTGTATATTTCCAACACGGCTTTGGGTGGGAGCTTCCCAAGAGCGGCTCGATTCATCGCCTCAGGCTCGTTGAAGATCGAATACACGTCGCATCGCATTCCCACGAGAGCCCGGAGCAATCCCGCGTGATCGTTGAAATCCTGAAAAGAGAGGGCCAGCATCTTCAACTGCGCGTCGGTGAGTTCGACGCGATTCAGAACGCGTTCGAGCGCCACGGCGGCGGTGTTTGCCCCGAAGGTCGCCACCATGTGGGAGATCATGAGCGGCTCATCACTCGGAGTGCCAGCAATGCGCACGGCCGTCTTGATGGCCTCGACCGCCCGATTCGGGTCTCCTCGCTCGGCATGCAGGACCGCCTCCAGGCACAACAGAGACACGCCTTCGCGAACAGCGGTAACGTGCATCGTCATAGCGTCAATCCCTTTGGACAAATCCGTCGGGTATCGACATTCCTCGATGGCCGCGCCGTCGTACAGGGACTTGAGAGCCGCGGAGTTGGCCTGAAGATGCTGATCCAGAAGCCGCATCAGATTCGGGTCAAGCGGCCGGGCCGAGTCAGTCGGCTCTGAGTGCCGCGTCTTGAAGACGATGGGCAGGAGCTGTTCCCAGTCGTCCTTGGACGGCTCCACATAGAGGGCTCCCGCGTCCATGACCCAGTGAGCGGCGTTCTCGCCGGATTGGGGGTACTTGTACCAGGCTTCGAGTTCCTGAGGCGTAGCCGGATAACCCGCCGCACGGATGGCTTCGATTCGCTTCTGAAACTCGTGCCGCCAGTGCCACCGCAGGGACAGAACGACCGCGGCGCAACACAACAGCAGAGCGACCGCCACATGCCAGATGCGTACGCGCCGCCTCCGCCTGGGAGCCAGGTCGTCTTTCACCGATGATTCGATCTCTCCGCCGCTTCGGAACATGATCGGCCTCCTTTCTCGCTGGGGGCAATGCTATCGCCCGCCCCTCCGGCGCGTCAAGACGATCCTATCTCGCGAGGATGAATGCATGCCCCCGGTCGTGCAGCGTCCTCCCGGGGCGAGGGCGGGCATGACTGGGAAGTTCTGCGATTAGCGGCCTCCAACATGGTGTGGGAGCGAAACGCTCTCCTAAGGGCGTGCGCAGCACCCCTACTGCTGGTGGCTCCAATGCGATAAACTTCCGCCGCGAAGCGACGGGATCTCGATAAATCCGTTCCTTCCTTTGTCCATCGGTAGAAACCGGCCGTGTGGCGGAGGAGGCAGTCACACCTTGCGATTGGGGGGATACGAAGGCACCGCCAGTGGAGCCAGAGGGAAATGCGCGGGAGAGGATTTGAACCTCCAAGCCCTTACGGGCACTACCACCTCAAAGTAGCGCGTCTGCCAGTTCCGCCACCCGCGCGATAGCACAAATCATCTCCGCAGGGCAGAAGTCCTGCAGAGCGCAAAGAGTATCTCCGATGGCTCCCGGCTTGTCAACTAGCATTCTTAGGATTCTCCTGCGAGAAGAGGGATTTCGAAATCCAGTCCGATCGGGGGCACTCTACCGCCCTCGTTCATCGCTCCAGAGCCAGATGTGAAGGCGGTCGCAGAAGCGAAAACCCGTCTCCCGGCACAATTCCGCGACCACGGGCGATCTTGCCAAAAGCTGATCGCGCGTGCGGGCTTGGGGCATCAGCAAGACGCGAGCCGGTTCAACAGGCCCGAGGAGACTCAGGAGCTTGCGGACCTCATCCATATCCTCCCTTGCCTCGATCACGAACTTGAGTTGATAAGGATAGACAGCGATCAGCCGGCTCAGGACCGCCGGATCGGGATATGCCATTGGGTGCATTGCCGGCGAAGTCGAATTCGCCAGCTTCGGGCTGATGCTGATCAGATCGCAGGCCAGGTCGGGGACGAACAGAGGTCCGGCGGTCTCGATCGTGATGTGCTTTCCCAAGGATCTGAGACGGTTCGTTAGGTCTGCGAGTCCCGGGCGAACTCCGAGATCCTCGCCCATCAGAGGTTCCCCGCCGGTCAGGACGACATGCCTGCACGGCCAGCAGCCGATCCGCTCGACGATCTCGGCCGGATCGAGGTCCTCGCCGGCCGAGTAATCCCAGGCATACGCCGTATCGCACCAGCGACATCGCAGCGGGCACCCGGCCAAGCGAACGAACACACTCGGCACGCCGACCAACGTTCCCTCGCCCTGTAGAGAATGGAACATCTCAGCGACGCGCATTATCGAGGCCGCCCGGCATAGGAAATGGGGTCCGTCAGCCCGGCTTCCGCGAAGCCTTTGAGCCGCAACCGGCACGAATCGCACCGGCCGCAGCTTCGGCCCTGCGGGTCCGGGTCGTAGCAACTATGCGTCAACGAGTAGTCCACGCCCAAGCCGGTGCCGGTCCGGATGATCTGGCCCTTCGTCATCTCGATGATCGGCGTGTGAATCCGGTACCGGCCCTTGCCTTGGACGGCGGCCGCGGTCGCCAGATTGGCCATCGCCTCGAAGGCCGCGATGAACTCCGCCCGGCAGTCGGGATAGCCGCTGTAGTCCGTCGAATTGACGCCGATGAAAAGGTCGAAGGCCCCGAGGACCTCCGCCCACGCCAGGGCGTAGCTCAAGAAGATCGTGTTCCGCGCCGGCACATAGGTCGGCGGGATATCTGCGGAATCTCCCAGGTCGGGCCGGTCTTTCGGCACGTCGATC
>JBDKUU010000069.1:0-3892 GCA_039679525.1 Phycisphaerales bacterium
GCCCGTCGGACCTCCTCCCGCACGGGGTCGAGATCGAGATTGAAATCCGCCAGGACCTGGGCGGAAACCGCCATGCTGTTGCGCATCAGGCCCAGCAGGATATGCTCGGTGCCCACGTGGTTGTGGCGCATCGAACGGGCCTCCTCGATCGCGTACTGGATGGCTTCCTTGGCATGGACGGACTGGGGCAGTTTCTGGACGCTGTCCACGTGCGGGCGGCTCTTGAGCATCTCGTCCACCTCCCGCCGCAGAGGCTTCAGATCGACATGAAATCGCTCCAGCACGGCCGCCGCGACGCCGTCGGCTTCCTTCGCCAGCCCCCACAGCAGATGCTCGGTGCCGACGTACTCGTTGCCGAACCGTTGCGCCTCGCGCCCGGCCAGCTCAATCACATGTCTCGCGTGCTCGGTGAATCGCTCGAACATAAGAATCCTTCTTCCACCCGTCCAACCACTCCATACCCCACTGCCGCGCAGCGAGAATCCATTCCCCTGTCTATATATCCTATCCGCCCCGCCTAATCAACCCCAGACTCCTGTCTTTTCCCGCCCCAGGACAGAATTACTCGGCCCCCAAATGAAAGACGGGCGGCAGCCGCAAGGTCCACTGGAACCTTGAGACCACCGCCCGTCTGGCTCTGAGATCGAAGATCTCAGATCTCAAATTTCAAATCTCAGATCTCAGATTATTCGCTCACTTTCCCCGTCGCGGCCCACTCCGTGCCCCGCGTGATGATCTTCTGCACGTTCGGCGTCATCAGGGCCTTGCGGTCGTGGCCAAAGGCGTTCTGGACGACCCGGCCTTTGCCGTAGTTCTGGACGAACACCAGCGGCTCCGTCACTTTGCTCCAGTCGGAATCCGCGGTGACGAGCACCTGGATCTTCTCGTTGCCCTGGAGCTTCGCGTAGAGCTCGTCATCCACCTGGAAATCGCTCAGGCCGGCGGTGATCGGATGTTGCTTGTCGGCGATCTTCGCCTGGAACGGCGTGCGAGCGGCGTGGCCGGAGGTGCCCATCACCCACTTGCGGCCGCACAGCTTGCCGAACTCCGCCCACTGCGGAAACGACGCGCTCGCCAGGTGCTGGACGAAGAAGCCCTTGCCTTCCTTGACGAAGTTCAGCAGGTTCTCCTGGGCCTGGGCCGGCAGTTCCTTGATCTTGGTCGAGTAGATCAAGAACGCGATCACGTCGTAGTTCTTCAGGGCCGTCGCCGACTCCAGGATCAGCGGGTCCTCGACGACCTTCACATCGAATTTGCCGGAGTTGACCAGGATCTCCCGCGTGGTCTCGGACATCTCGCGCCACGGATGGGCGCCGACGTCGTCGCCCGTGATGAGCAGGACCTTGATCGGCGTCGGCTTGGCGGCCGGCTGAGCCCCCATACAGAACACCAACGCCACCATTGCCGCCAGAGCCACAACCTTCACTGAACGCATGTCATTTCTCCTTGTCTGAACCCTCGATACCGTCCGAAACAACGCCGGCATTCTAAACCGGGACGACGCCGAACGCAATTACGCAAATCCGCGTGACTCACACGCCGGGAAAAGGGGACATTCTGCTTTTCCGCCAGCCCTCATCGACTGACTCGGGCCGGAGGCCGTTGACCGAAAAGTAGAATGTTCCCTTTTCTCCACGACGTCGGCCCGCTCAAAGGCGATGCGCAGCATCGTTCTCATGCTGCTGGCCCAAAGCGCAAAATCTCGGGGGTTCGGGGGCAGCGCCCCTGAGATCAACTCTCGACCTGCCTTCGCAGTTGAAGTCACGACCGAATCGCGGTCGTGCTTCACCCCCACCGAAATCGATTTGACCCAAAGCGATGCGGCCGGTACACTGGATCTGCACCCTTGAGGAAATCGAACGAGAGAGGAGAAATGGCGCAGGCTCCCGAGAATTCGACGGACATCGAGCTATGGCTCAAGCTGATCCGAGCCGACGAGGTCGGTCCCGTGACGTTCGGCCGACTGCTCAAGCGGTTCGGGTCCGTCGACCGCGTGCTCGGATCGTCGGTAAGCGAGATGACGAAGGTCGAGGGGATCGGTTTCAAGACCGCCGAGCGAATCGCCGCAAGCCGCGACAAGTTCGATGCTCGCGAGGAGGTCGAGTTGGCGGCCAGGCTGGGCGTCTGGCTCATGCACATGGAAGACCCCCGCTACCCGGCCCTGCTCAAGCAGATCTACGACCCACCGCCGGTGCTGTACATCAAGGGAACATTCGCCCGCGAGGACACGCTCGGCGTAGCCATCGTCGGCTCCCGGCGGTGCAGCCTCTACGGCCAGGAGCAGGCGTCGCGATTTGCACATCTGCTTGCGGCCGCGGGCTTTACGATCGTATCGGGCATGGCCCGCGGGATCGACACCGCCGCCCACAGCGGGGCCCTGGCCGCCCGGGGCCGTACGATCGCGGTCCAAGGTTGCGGCCTGTCCCGCGTCTTTCCGCCGGAGAACGCCAAGCTCTTCGAGCTTATCGCCGGCTCGGGGGCCTGCGTCTGCGAGCTGCCCCTGCGGGCCGAACCCCTGGCGGAGCATTTCCCGCCGCGTAACCGCATCATCGCGGGCCTGTCGCTCGGGACGATCGTCATCGAGGCGAGCTTTCGCTCGGGGGCCCTGATCACGGCCAAGACGGCACTGGAGAGCAACCGCGAGGTGATGGGCGTGCCGGGCAAGATCGATTCGCCCCTGAGCCAGGGGGCGCACAGCCTGATCAAACAGGGCGCGAGACTGGTCGAGTCGGTGGAAGATGTCATGGAGGCCCTCGGCTACGTCGGCGACCAACTGAAAGACCACACGTCCGCCGCGGCGAAGGAGGCGACTGAGAAGGTCGAAGCCCCGCTCTTCGACACGGCCAGGTTCAACCTCAAGGGCCACGAGAAGACGGTCTACGACGCCCTGGGCAAAGAGCCCGTCCACATCGACCAGCTCATCGGCGACGTCGATCTGCCGGCGGGCGCCGTCAACGCCGCCGTGATGTCGCTCCGCCTCAAGGGCCTCATCAAGCAGCTCCCCGGCAATCTGTTCGCGAAACGATGACGCAGCGTCCCCTCCCGCGAATTCCGTAGGGGCAAGCCCCTCGTTCTTCCACACATCTTCGACCTGTCGAAATCCGCGGCGTTGAAAGCGTCCAAGAGCGGGGGCGCTGCCCCCGGACCCCCGAGATTTTTCGCTTTGGGCCAGAGGCATGATAGACAAGATGGAAACTACGCCGAGACAGCGGGGTCGTCCAGACCACGGGACCGGGCTCTGCCGGCATCATGCTTCTGGCTAAAGCGAAAGATCTCCCCCACACGCCCGCCGCGAGCGTGTCCGGCCTGCCGAAGATGTGTAGAAGAACGAGGGGGTTGCCTCTACGAGGCGGGTGCCATGCCTGCGGCTTTGCGTAGGCATGTCCGGCCCGCGAAGTCAGGCATGTCTACGAGGCGTAGGGCGTAGACACGGCGCCCAGCAACCGACGGGCGTGCGCTGCCGGCTTTGTTTGTCAAGACGCATGAAGCGGACCGCCAAACGAACTTCGCCCGTCCCAATGATCCAGCGGGGACACATCGAATAGTCCCTCGCCCGCGTCTCCTGGCGGAGACAACCGGCGGCTTGACAATCGCCGTGGGCCGGGCTACCATGGGACTGTGTCAACCGAACACCGTTTCAAAGGAGGACGATGGGTACCGAGACGTCCATTCTGCTGATGCTGACCTTGACCGCGTGCATCGCCCTGCTCGGGCCGGGCATGATCACGATCGAGGACACCCGCACCAAGAAACCCCGACAGACTCAGGAGACGAGCGACATCACGCAACAGGACTGAAACACTGTTTTCTGTGGAGGGACAGAATCATGTGTAAGAAAGAGCGTGGTCTTCATTGGCTGGTCGTCGCGTTGACGACCGCAATGATGGGAGTA
>JBDKUU010000070.1:0-1812 GCA_039679525.1 Phycisphaerales bacterium
TCGCTGCTTTAGTCATGATGGGGACTCCGCTTCTTCTCGGCCCAAATGGCCTGATACTCTTTTTCCAACAGTGCGTGCGTCTGCTCGGGAGAGATCTCCAGGTGAATTGCCTGCACAGCCGCCTCCCGCAGCACGGCGGCGACCGCTTTCTTGCGGTCGCTCATGGGGAGCGTTGCGTTCCCCTCGGCTACGATCGTGCCGTTGCCGCGATCCACCTCCAGAACATGCTCCCGGCACAGCTCGTTGTACACTTTGAGAATGGTGTTCTGATTCACCGCCAGTTGGCCGGCCAGTTGCCGGACGCTGGGGACCTTGTCGCCGGGCTTCAGGATCCCCGCGGCGACCTGGTGCCTGATCTGGTCCATGATCTGCCGGTAGATCGGAGATGAGGAAGATGGTTCGATTCGAATGAACATGATGGATCGTCTCCACAGTTGGGTTCCATCAACTCTGTCTGCTATACTGTTATACACTACTATAACAGTAAATCTCCCCCGGTCAACTGGAAAAGCGAAAATATTTTCAGCAGGAATCGGTGGGGCAAGCCCCACCCTGCAATCTGCGGGTCAAGGGTGTGTAGATGACGATACGGGGAACCGTAGGAGCGTAGAAGCGCATATGCGTGGATGCGCAGCACCCTTCCACGTTCCAACGCTTCCACGCCTTCCTACATCAGGCGGAGGTGCCGCACTTGAGTTGGCTGATCTTGTCGGCGGTGCCGATGACGATGAGGCGGTCGCCGGGCGAGAGGGATTCGTTCGGGCCGGGCGAGGGGATTCGCTCCTCGCCCCGACGGATACCTACGACGGTGACGCCGCAACGCTGGCGGAACTGCAGGTCCGCCAGGGTCTGGCCCGACCATTTCGAATCGTGGAACACCTCGATCTCGGCCATGACGAAACGCTTGGGTGCGTCGTCCGCCTGACGATCCTGGGCTTGATGGATCAGGCTCTCTGCCTTCTTGAGCGCATCGGCGGGTCCCATGAGGACCATGTGGTCGCCCGGGTAGATCTGGAAATCGGGCTCGGGGTCGTAGTGCACGCGTCCGGCCCGGCTGACGGCCAGGACGGAGACCCCCGCCTCCGACCGCAGGGGGATGTGCCGGAGACTCTCGCCGGCGAAGAGGGAGCCCGAGCGGACGCGGATCTCCTGGAAGGCGACCGGCCAATCCACGTTCTGGGGCAGGATGTCCGTCGCATCCATCAGCGCGTCGGCCCCCTGCTCGGCGGCGTCGGTGAACGGCCGCAGGACGACATGCGCCCCGGCCTTCCGGTAGAGCAATGCCTCCTCCTGGCTCGCGGCGGTCAGGGCGACCTTCACGTCGTACCCGCGATACCTCAGCAGGTGCAGCAGGGCCAGGTTCACATCCTTCGATCGCACGGCACTGACCACCCAGCGAACCCGGCCCATCGGCAACTGTTCGTAGAGATCGGGGTCGGCCATGTCGCCGTAGAGGACGGAGACGCCGCGGGCCTGCCACTTCTGGAGCGCCTGGGGGTCGAAGTCCACCCCGATGATCTTCATCTTGCGTTCGAGCAGGCGTTCGGCCAGCCCGCTGCCGTAGTTGCCCAGGCCCACGAGGATTACGTCTGCAACCGTCGTTTCGACCGCGGTGTCGCTGCTCGTCTCGCGGTAAGGATTCTTGCGCTCGAAGATCTTCAACGGCCTGGCGAGGAACTGGTAGAGATTCTGCGAGTACAGGATCATGTACGTGGAGGCGAAGATCGTCACGACCCCGACGAGCGTAATCACGCCCATCGTCTGAGGCGGGATGTGACCGAGCGTGACGCCGAGGGCGCCGACGATCAACGA
>JBDKUU010000071.1:0-5776 GCA_039679525.1 Phycisphaerales bacterium
TCGGGTTTCGCCCAGGCGCACGACACCTACAACGGCATGGGCACGGCTAGCGACGGTCGAATCTTCTACGTGCTCTCCTCGGAGCGATTCGACATCGGGGCCCAGATGTTCTGCTATGACCCGGTGACGGACAAGATCGAGCGCGTGGGGGACATCACGGAGGCCTGCGGCGAGAAGGACGCCAAGACGATCGTCCAGGGCAAGTCCCACGTGACGTTCATCGAGCGGGCCGGCAAGCTCTATTTCGCGACGCACGTCGGCTGGTACAGCATCATCGACGGCATGGAGAAGATCGGCGTCCCGCCGCAAGGGTGGAAGCCCTACCCCGGCGGGCACTTCCTCGCCTATGACATGGCGGCCAAGAAGTTCGAGGACTTGGCCACTGCCCCGCGAGGCGAAGGCATCCTTACGATGACGATGGACACGCAGCGAGGGCGCATCTACGGCCTCACGTGGCCCGGCGGGCACTTTCTTCGCTACGATCTGGCGACGAAGAATCTGAAAGACCTAGGGCCGATCTCCCGCGAGGGCGAGAACGGCAAGGGCGAGCAGTACCGAACGCTGTGCCGCTCGTTCGTGGTCGATCCGCACGACGGTAGCGTCTACTACACAGTCGGCGACGGCGAGATATTCCGATACCTGTACGATCGCGACGCCATCGAGGTCGTACAGGGCGAGGACATGCGGAAGGACTACTTCGGGCTCTACGACCCGACCTCGGCCGGCCACATGGCCTACAACTGGCGGCAGACGGTCTGGTACGAGCCCGAGAAGGCGATCTACGGCGTTCACGGCAACTCCGGCTATCTGTTCCGTTTCGACCCCCGCGCGCCGGAGGTCCAGATCGTCGACCGCCTCACGTCGAAGCCTTCCCAGCGGAGCGGCATGTTCGACCAGTTCAGCTATGGATATCTGGGCTTCACGCTCGGACCCGACGGCAAAACGCTGCACTACCTGACCGGCGGGCCCATCTACGTCGACGGCAAGCGGGTCGCCGGCAAGTCCAAGACCGCGATGGGCGAGTCGAAAGGCATGGAGAATCTCCACTTAATCACCTACGACATCCCGGCCCGCAAGTACACCGATCGCGGCCCGATCTTCTACGAGGACGGCCGCCGGCCGTACTATGTGAACTCCATCGCGGTCGGCAAGGACGGCACGGTCTACGCGTTGGCCAGAGTGAACGAAGCCAAACCCCCGAGAACCGATTTGATCAGCATCCGGTAGGGTGCGTATCACGCACCGTTTGAAAGGACGAAAGATGAACAGACAAGGCATGACTCGACGGCAATTCATGGGCGCGGCCTCGGCCGGTACGCTTGCGGCGATCGGCTCGCGGTCCGTGCCCGCGTTCGGAGGTCTTGGAACCAGCGCCGGCAAGCTGGCGATCCAGGGCGGCACGCCGGTCCGGGCGAAACCCTGGCCGACCTGGCCCATCTGGGACAAGGCCGCGGAGGAGCCGGTCCTCGCGATTCTCCGTAGCGGCAACTGGTACCGCGGGCAGGGCAAGACCGTCACGCAATTCGAGGAGGCCTACGCCAAGTTGATCGGCGCGAAGCGCTGCGTGGCCATGATGAACGGGACCAACTCCCTGCTGACGGCCCTGCACATGCTCGACATCGGCGTGGGCGACGAGGTGATCGTGTCCCCATACACATTCATCGCCACCTACAACGTGGTCCTGGAGTCCTGCGCACTGCCTGTCTTTGCCGACACCGATCCCGAGACGTTCCAGATCAATCCGGACAAGATCGAGGAGCGGATCACCGAGAACACCCGGGCGATTCTGCCCGTGCACATCCTCGGCATCCCGGCCAACATGGACCGCATTACCGAGATCGCCAAGAAGCACAATCTCAAGGTAGTCGAGGACGCCTGCCAGGCGTGGCTGGCCCAGTGGCGCGGCAGATGCTGCGGCACGATCGGCGACCTGGGCTGTTTCAGCTTCCAGAACTCCAAACACCTGCCGGCCGGCGAAGGCGGCGCGGTGGTCGGCAACGATGAGGATCTGATGGACCGGGTCCACTCGTATCACAATTGCGGCCGGCCCTTCGGCAACATGCCCAAGACCAGCGGGTACCCGATCAGCGGGAACAACCGCCGGATGACGGAGTACCAGGCGGCGATCCTGCTCAACCAGATGAAGCGGCTGGAGGCCGACACCGAGCAGCGATGGTCGAACGGCCGGTACCTGAGCTCGAAGCTCAAGGACATCCCCGGCATCGTCCCGCACAAGCTGTACGAGGGCGTGACGAGGGCCGTGTATCACCTGTACCCGTTCCGCTATCTGAAAGAACAGTTCAACAACGTCCCACGCGAGAAGTTCATGGCCGCGCTGCGGGCCGAAGGCGTCCCGTGCAGCGGCGGGTATGGCCCCCAGTACAACGACGCTCTGATCGAGGTCACGCTGAATTCCAAGAACTTCAAACGGGCGTTCCCCAAGGCTCGGCTCGACCGCTATCGCGAAGAGCTGCACTATCCCGACAACGACCGGCTCTGCCAGGAGGCGGTGTGGATCAGCCAGGAAATGCTGCTCACGAGCAAGCAGGACATGGACGACATCGCCAACGCGATCGCCAAGATCTACGAAAACCGGGACAAGCTGGCGTGACCGTTCGTAGTGACGCCGCAAGGCGTTATCTTCGATTTTCTCGGGCATTCTCGGAGTTGAAGATATGCCCTCACGGGCACACTACGAACGGGGATGCCGTGACGCCCGTCGGACGCCCGAACTCTCTGAAGGCAGTTGACCAAACAGCGAAGGATCAGATTTCGATGAAACGACAATTGCGGGGACTGCTGTGCGTATTGGGGTTGTTGGCGATCATTGCTCTTCGGGTCGATGCGGCGGGACAATCGCCTGCATCCTGTTCGCCTGCGTTGGACGCCGCGGGGAAAGCCTTGGCGGATGGGCAGTTCGACGCGGCGGCCAATGGATTCGACGCCGTCGCAAAGGACGCATCGGCCCCGGCGTTCATCCGTGGCTTGGCCCTGCTCGGTCTTGCGGAAACCGCGACAGCCCGCGGGGATTCCCCGGCGGCGACTGCCGCGTGGCAGCGGCTGGCTGCGGACGCGACCGTGCCGCCGCTGTACCGGGACACGGCCCAGCGACGCCTCACGGAAGCCGAACGGCAGAAGCGGGGGCTGGCCGGCCGCGATCCGGCTGCCTACCGAGTGCAGTTGCCTTCGCTGCCGGAGCCTGGCGTCGTGTTCCATGTGGCGCCGACCGGGAGCGATGAGAACGACGGCTCCGAGGCCAAGCCCTTCCGGACCTTGGGCAAAGCCCGGGACGCCGTGCGGGCGTTGAAGAAAGGCTCGCTTTCCACGGGCGGCGTGAAGATCCTCATCGCCGGGGGCGACTATGTCATGGAGATGCCATTGACGTTGACCGCGGAAGATTCGGGGACGGCCGAAGCTCCTGTGG
This sequence comes from Phycisphaerales bacterium, assembly GCA_039679525.1. Classification (GTDB taxonomy): domain Bacteria; phylum Planctomycetota; class Phycisphaerae; order Sedimentisphaerales; family Anaerobacaceae; genus PLanc-01. Next base: position 3,425 of record JBDKUU010000071.1, read on the forward strand.
TGTATCAGGCCCAGCCCGGCCAGACGCCCGTCTTTCGCGGCGGCGTGCGAATCACGAGCTTCAAGCCGATCGCCGATGCGAAGCTGCGAGAGAAGCTTGATCCTTCGGTTCGCGGCCGCGTTCTCGAAGCGGATGTGAAAGCTCTCGGTGTGACAGATCTGGGTGATGCGACGGATTTGCGTCGCCGGCCGGAATTGTTCGCCGATGGCGTGCCCCAGACCCTCGCCCGCTGGCCGAACGAGGGCTTCGTGAGAACCGGCGAGGTTCTGGGTACGGAGACCTTCACCGAGTGGGGCACGATCAAGGGCTGCCGGGACGGCAAGTTCCAGTACGTCGAGGACCGCCCCGGCCGGTGGCTCGATGAGCCCGACGTGCGGCTCTATGGCTATTGGTTCTGGGACTGGTACGAGGAATACCAGAAGGTCTCGCAGATCGACGCCGGCGTGAAGGCGTTCACGCTGGCCAAGCCGTACTCCAACTACGGCTACCGCAAGGACCAGCGATACTACGCGACGAATCTCTTTTGCGAGATCGACTCGCCGGGCGAGTGGTATCTGGACCGGCGAACCAGCGTCCTCTACTGGCTCCCGCCGGAAGGCGTCGACGCGTCGAAGGCCCAGACGGTCTTGAGCGTTATGGACCAGCCCTTCGTGACGATGAACGACGTCAGCTACGTGACAATCCTCGGACTGACGTTCCAGGAAGCCCGCGGTGACGGGATTCAGATTCGCGGCGGGAACGATTGTCTGATTGCGGGCTGCACCCTCCGGCGGCTCGGCGGCGACGCGATTATCGTCGAGGGAGGCCTGCATCACGGCATCTTCGGCTGTACGATGGACACGCTCGGTTGTGGCGGAACCCGCGTGGCCGGCGGCGACCGCAAGACGCTGACTCCCGGCGGCCACTTCGTCGAGAATTGCATCGTCTCCGATATTTCGCGGATCAAACGCACCTATACGCCCGCCGTCCTCCTCGACGGCTGCGGCAACCGGATCGCCCACAACCTGTTCGAGCGAATGCCGTCCTCCGCGATGCGAGTCGAGGGCAACGACCACTTGATCGAGTTGAACGTGATCCGCAACGTGGTCCAGGAGTCCGACGACCAGGGCGGAATCGATATGTTCGGCAATCCGCTCTATCGCGGCGTCGTGATCCGCTGGAACCGCTGGAGCGACATCGTCGGCGGCACCCAGTGCGGGGCCGCGGGCATTCGCCTGGACGACATGATCTCGGGCGTGGTAATCCACGGCAACCTCTTCGAACGCTGCGGTGCGGTCCAGTTCGGCGGCGTCCAGATCCACGGCGGCAAGGAGAACCTCATCGACGGCAACGTCTTCCTCGACTGCTTCTCCGGGATGAGCTTCAGCCGCTGGGGCGAGCGGCGTTGGCTCGAATCGATCGCGCGTTTCCTCCAGCAGGGGAGCGAGGAGCCCTACGCAAGCCGCTACCCCGACCTGGCCAACTTGAAGACCAACGCCGACACGAACTTCATCAGCCGTAATCTCTTCGCCCACTGCGGCAACCCGTTCCTGCGTGACGGCGGCGTGGAAAAGGCGACGCTCAACGTGGTGAACGATCGTTCGCTCGAAGTAAAGGCCGCCTGTCAAGAGCTGCCTCTGCATTCCGCGATCCCGCTGGACGAAGTGGGCCCCTACGAGCATCCCTGGCGACGATGAACGGTTTCGCCACAGAGGCACAGAGGGCACGGAGATAGGTAGATGCGTAGAAGCGTGGAAGCGGAACCGTGAGAAGCGGTAGGGGGGAATCACAATTCGCCCTCGATCGGGAAGCCGAGTACAACCCGTCAACCGCGAACCACGCGAAACGCGCGAAAAGAAACTATCTCACGCAGAGACGCAGTGACGCAGAGGGGCATGGAAGAATTGTAGCCGAAAGAAAACGAGACGAGACAAAGAAAGACGGGTCGAATCGCGTAGAGACGCAGGAATGCCGAGAAAGACAATGTGACGCTTCAATGGGGCCGCGTTCGGTTGAACGCGGAAATAGCAAAGGCGGTGGGGCGTACCTCCGCGGGTACGACGCTTCAATGGGGCCGCGTTCGGTTGAACGCGGAAATGAGCAGCTTGCCCGTGTTATCGGCCGACGTCGCCGCGCTTCAATGGGGCCGCGTTCGGTTGAACGCGGAAATGTCGCGAAGGGGTAGACGTACTCGAGCCGCTGGCGTGGCTTCAATGGGGCCGCGTTCGGTTGAACGCGGAAATCCGAATCATGCTTTGCCGCGAGGCTCATCCTCTTCGCTTCAATGGGGCCGCGTTCGGTTGAACGCGGAAATGAGTTTCTCCGCGTCCTGAAGGCCATGATCATCGTCGGCTTCAATGGGGCCGCGTTCGG
>JBDKUU010000072.1:0-8222 GCA_039679525.1 Phycisphaerales bacterium
CGGGTCGTCGAGGCGGCCGCGGTAGGGCATGTACTCTTTGTGAGTCGCCACGACCTGCTCGATCTTGGCCTTGCGGTCCGGGAACTTCGCCTCGAGCTCCGCGACCTGCTTGGCCTGCTCCGTCGAGCTTCGTACTTCCAACACGGTGTTGATGCGTTCTTCGGTGAGGTTGAGCTGATCGAGCTTGCGCCGGGCGTCGTCGTACTTCTCGTTGAGGCCGCCCTCGGCCGTCAGCTTGGTGAACGCCTCGGCCAGCTCCTTGTAGGCCTTGATGTAACTGGTCAGCGTATCGAGGTTGGCGTCGGAGCCGAGGAAGTCGGTCAGTTCCTTGCGAAGGGCCTCGTCACTGAGCGAGACCCACTGGGCGCGGTTGGCCTGGACCCGGTCCAGCTTGACGCCGGCGGCGGTGAGCTTCTCGCCGAGGGTCTGGATCTCCGTCTGGAGCGTGGTCCGTCGGTCCTGGAGCTGCTTTCGCTGATCGTAGATCGAAGCCATTTCCGTGAGGGCCGACAGGCGGTTGGGGTCGCCCTTGGCGAACTCCGTGAGTTCCAGGCTCCGCTTGTCCGCGGGCATCTGCAGAGCTCGTACGATGACGGCGGGATTGACGTTGTCCGCCAGCAGGTCCTTCAATGCCGCCAGATAGGCGTCCCTCTTGGCCTGCGTCTCTTTGCTGGCCAGAGGCATCTGAATCTCGAATCGGGTGTTGCCCAGGGGACGCCAGACGAGGTTCTGGATGTTGGCCGGGTCGATACGCCGGCGCAGCACGGTGATCATCCGCTGGGCCAGATCTTTCTGCTCGGCGCCGCTGAGGCCCTCGGTGTTGATGGCGTAGATGAGACTCGTTCCGCCGGCCAGGTCGATGCCTGGTTTGAGCTTCTTGCTGGGGGGGTACAGGGTCGCGACCGCCACCGCCACCAGAACGAGGATCAGAAGGATCTTCGGCATCAAATTCCTGCTCATATCAGCTTCCTATTGAAATACCAATTTATGATTTTCGACTTACTATCGAGCGGCGCCGCGAGGGGCGCATCCTGCCGCCGATACTTCAAATCGGCAGGGCGCGAGGGCGAGTCCAATAGTAAATGGTCGATAAACAACGATAGACTATTGTTCCTTTCCTCCCTCTTGGGAGAGGTTCTTGCTGATCGCCGAGCTGCTGATTCGAATCTTGGTGTTGCTCGATTCATCCACTTTCAGCACGATCTCGTCCCCGCGAACGTCCACGATCGTCCCGTAGATGCCTCCAATGGTCCGGACCTTATCGTTCTTCTTGAGGGACTGGAGCATCAGCTTATGCTGCTGCTGCTGTTTTCTCGGTCCTCGAAACATCATTACGTACATCATGACGCCCATGATCGCAACAAACAGCAGAAGCACGTACGGCGAATTCGGCTGCTTCTGGGGCGCCGCGTCCATGGGACCGCCGGGAGGAGTGCCCGGGGCGGACGTTGTGGCTTCGCCGCCGGTCTGCACCGGCTCGGAGTCGATTCGCGAGGGAGCCTGCCCCGACTGGGCCTGCGCCAATATCCATGTGTAATCCATGACGGGTTCCTTTCCAAATGCCAACACAATCGGGTTAGCCTATATCAAAACCCGGAAATTGTCAAATTGAAATGCGGTTTTCCGAGTGAAAACCGGTGAATCTCACGGCTCGGGGTCGATTCGGGCGTATCGGGTCATCTCGCCGGCGGCCCAGGAGGCGAAGTCGCCGCGTTCGATGTGCTCGCGGATGTCGGCCATGAGCCTCTGGTAGAACCGCAGATTGTGGATGGACAGCAGGATGGGGCCGAGCATCTCGCCGCTGTTGAAGAAGTGGCGGATCGCGCCCCGGGTGAACTGCCGGCAGCAGACGCAGTCGCAGCCGGGCTCGATGGGCTCGCGCGAGTCGATGTGCGCGCTGTTGCGAAGTCGAAGCGGGCCGGACCGCGTGAAGGCGAAGGCGTTGCGGCCGTTTCGGGTCGGCAAGACGCAGTCGAACATGTCCACGCCCGCCATGACGGCGGCCAGGATGTCGTGTGGCATGCCGACGCCCATCAGGTAGTGGGGGGCCTGGGCCGGCAGGTGCGGGACCGTGCGGCGCACGGCCTCGGCCATCGCGTCGTGGCCCTCGCCGACGCTCAGGCCGCCGATCGCGTAGCCGTCGAATCCGATCTCGACGATCCGCTCGGCGCATCGGCGGCGAAGGTCCGGATCGATTCCACCTTGGACGATGCCGAAAAGGAGGCTGGCGACGCGGGCTGTACGACTTATAGGACCCATAGGACCTGTAGGAGCTGCAACCGGCGGCCTCACCAGAGCCGTGTGGGCGGCCTTGCACCGCCCGGCCCATTCGATCGTGCGGGCCACGGCTCTGTGGAGCTTGTCCTCGTCGATGGGGAAAGGCGTGCACTCGTCGAAGCACAAGATGATATCGGACCCCAGGCGGACCTTGATCTCGGTGGCGATCTCCGCGTTGAGGTGGATTCGGGCCCCGTCGAGGTGGCTGGCGAACTCGACGCCCTCGTCGTCGATCTTCGTCAGCGAGCTGAGCGAAAAGACCTGGTAGCCGCCGCTGTCCGTCAGAATCGGATGGCGCCAGCCGGTGAGCCCGTGCAGGCCGCCGAGCTTCTCGACGACGTCCACGCCGGGCCGCAGCAACAGATGATAGGTGTTGCCCAGGATGATCTGGGCCCCCGTGGCCTCGATCTGATCGGGCAGAACGCCCTTGACCGTCCCGGCGGTCCCCACCGGCATGAAAGCCGGGGTCTGGACCGTCCCGTGGGCGGTGGTCAGCACGCCGCGACGCGCGGCACAGTTCGGATCGGTGGTCAGCAGTTTGAAACACGTCATGGTCAGTAGATACTCACGATCTTGGCGCCGGGGTAATAATGCTGGAGGATTTCTTCGGCCGAGCTGCCTTCGCGAGCCATGCCTTCGGCCCCGCACTGGCACATGCCGACGCCGTGCCCCCAGCCTCTGCCTGAGAGGAAGGCCCAGCCGTCCCCCCAGGAAACGATGTGGCAGACGGTGCTCTTGATCTTGCGGCCGCTCGAATCGATCGCCAGCCGCAGGTCCTCGGCACGGAGGCTGTCGGTCTTGCCTGTGGAGCCGACGAGCTTGATCTTCGTTATGCGGGAGAACTCCCCATAATCGACCTGGTCGGCGACGACGATCTCCGTGATTTCTCCGAGCGCCTTGAGCTTCGGGTATCGCGCGATCAGTTGTTCGGTCACCGTCTTTCGGCTGAACTGGGTCATCGGCCAGAAGAACAGGCCCAGGCGGGCAACGTCCTTGCAGTAGGGGCAGGGCACGCCCTGGAGCGGACCGAAGGAGTCGCCGAAGACGTCCTGGCTGTTGCTGGTGTGGCCCCCGCAGACCGAACTGAAGTACGTCGGGAACAACCGTTCGAAGACTGGAGGACGGAGGGCAGAGGACGGAGGACGGATAGAGCTGCTGTCCTCTGCCCTCCGTCCTCCGTCTTCCGGTATTATCAGGACCTTGCCGAGGGTGCTGGTGACCGCGTCCCAGACCTGCGGCGATTCGGCGGCGACTCCGCCGTAGACCTGGCTGGCCTGGGTCCGACTCACGTCGTAGCTGCGGTTCACGCCGAAGCGATTCTTGATGTACAGGCAGTAGGTGCGTGCGGCGATGGCCTGGGCCCGCAGGGCCTGGGGCTCCCAGTAATCGGGCATCTCCTCGCCGACGACGCCCGCCAGGTAGGGTTCGAGCGGCACGAGATTGAGCACATCGAAGGTCTGTCCGTCGCGATTGACGGTCAGCTTGAGCTTGCCGCGATAGGTTTGGCCGTTCACGCCGAAGACGTACGGCGGCCCCGGGCTGATCACGACCTGCGGATCGGCCAGCGGCATCGACCCGAGCTGGAGCCGGCCGCCGACCAGGGTGACTCTCGTCGAACCGGGGAGAGGATCTCGCACGGGCTGGCCCGGCTCGATCCCCGCTCCGAGATCGCCCCGCACGATGTGAAAAGGCGAGGGGATCTCGACTGTGCACTCGGAGACGCCGGCGGCGAGCAGCACGCGGACCCAGAATTGCGAGTCCACTTCCATCTGGGGCGTGGGTCGAACGACGCCGCGGGGTTCGCAGCCGGACAGAAGGAGAATCAGCAGGGCCAGAGAAAAGACGACGGAGGACCTCATTGACCGGATCGACCTCATTGACGCTGTGGTCAATCCGGTCAATGAGGTCAGTGAGAATCCGTAGAAGGAAGCGTCGCTCCGACTTCTCAACGCTTCAAGGCTCCAACCTTGTTGCCTTTTCACTTTCCGCTTTTTCCTCTAGCGGTCCCCAAGTCTACTCGAGACTTCGCAGCGACAGGCCGTAACTGCTCAGGGCCCGCTTGATCTCGTTCAAGCTCGTTACGCCGAAGTTCTTGCAACCCAGGAGCTCCGCGTCCGTGGTGCGGGTCAACTCGCCCAGCGTGCGGAGGTTGAGCTTCTGGAGGCACTTGCGGGCCCGAACCGACAGTTGAATGTCGTCGACGGACTTGTTCAGCAGGCCTTTGTCCTCGGCGCCGGCTCGCTCCGGGACGGGCTCGACCTGGAGCTGCTTGTCTTCAAGCGCCTGGCCCAGTCGCAAGCCCTTCTGATCTAAAATGGCCTTGATTTCCCGCAGCGAGGTCTCGCCAAAGTTTTTGTAGGACAGCAGCTCGGCCTCGGTGATGTTGAGCAGATCGCCCAGCGTGCGGATGTTCATCTTCCGCAGGCAGTTGCGGCTTCGGACAGAGAGTTCGAAATCGGAGATCGGGGTCTCGAGAATCTGGTTCTTGCGGCTTCGCTTCTTCTCGCGTTCCTCGTCGTAGAACATCGTCTTGGAGCTTTCCACGTCCTTGTGGAACAGGATCGCTCGCGGGTGGTTCGGATGGGATTCGAGCACCTTGTCGACGCAGGCGCTGGCCTTTTCGAACTCGCCCCGGTCTTCATAGAGGACCGCCAGGTTCAGCAGGGCGCTGACGTACGTCGGCGAGCCGGCGATCACCTGCTTGTACTGCTCGATAGCCTCGTCCTCATAGCCGGACAGGTCATAGCGGTAGGCCAGATGAAACAGCGACCTCTGATGGGCCGGGGCCAGATCCAGGGCCGTCTTGTAGTTGGCGACGGCCTGGTCGTACAGGCCTTCGGCCTCGCGAAGACGGGCGAGCTGGTAGTGGTATTCCGCGCTGACGTTCTGGAAGTTGGCGCAGGATTTGAGTTCCTTCGCGGCGGCTTCCAGGTTGCCGGAGTGGCGATAAGTGGCGACTTTTTCAAGACTTACGTTCAGGGCTTCCGCCCCGAGATCCTTGGCCCGGTTCAGTGCGGCGATGGCTTCGTCGAACTTGCGAATCCGGCGCAGAGCGAATCCCAGATAGAGCAATTTCTCTTTGTTGTCGGGTCCCTTCTGGAGCTTGGCGATCGCTTCCCGGTACCGTCCCAGGAGGAACAGGCCGATCCCGGCCTCCAATGACGCCACGGCTGAGGTGCTGTTCAAGTTCTGCTCGACCTGTTCGGCAAATCTTGTCTGGTTGGCCTCGCTGGCATGCACCAGGTGCGACAGGATCCGAATCTCATCCATCGAGGGCACTTGTTCACGAAACAGGTTGATCTGCAACTCAGCAGTCTGTTCCATGGATAACGTCTCCAAAAGGCAATACTACTACGGGTATCGTGATGACCCCAGATTTTGACGAACGGGTATTATAGAATTCCCTGCGATTTTTGCAATAGGCATTTTGCGGTCGGCAAGAACCCGGATGTTCGCGGAGTCTCCTGGCTCCTGTCTGTCGAGGCGTCGTAAGGCATTATCTTCACTGTTCTCGCGACCCCCGAGAGCGATGCCTGCGTCGCCCCTGCGGCGGCCGAAACACGTCCGTGGGGGCGCCTTGCGGGCAAGACGCTCGAATGTCAGCGCGACGCGGCCTCCGGCAGGCTGATCACCGGGATGGGGCGTCTGGACTTGGTCCGCTCGACCAGAACGGCCCAGTCTTTGTCCGTGTCTTCCTGCGGCTGACCGATCCTGGTCTTGCCCGGCCCGGTCACCGACACCACCGTTCCTGTTTGCAGCGAGCCGCCTTTGCGGGGGTTGAACCAGTGGATTTCGAAGGTCGCGGAGGAGTCGCCCAGGTCGAGCTCCGGGGCTCCGCCCGCCGGCAGGTATACGGCATAAACGTTGCCGGGGTCGGCCAGGCAGTAGTCGTCCTCGGCCGTCGTCAGCTCGTCGTGGGGGGCCATCGTGGCGAACGGCAGCCAGCCGTGGAAGAACTCCAGGGCAAACCGAGTCATCTCCCACATGTGGTCCCGGCTGTGCCAGCTCTCGCAGTTCAGGTCGTTGTTCGTGTAGTTGTAGCCGAAGTACCACTCGACGCCCGCGCCGCCGGCCATGAGGTTGCCCCAGAGGTGCCGAATGCGGGCCTCGTCGTGCCAGAAGTCGTCATTATCGGGCTTGACGCCGGTGTGGGAGGGGCCGATCTCGTCCAGGCAGACCACCCACGGCCGGCTGGCCTGAGCCGACAGGGTGACCCATTTAAGCGTCTGGGTGTGCGTGTCGTTGGTCTGGAGGGAGGGGCCTTCGAACCATTCGTAGCCCAGCAGGGGCTCGTAGACCTGGTTGTACTGCCCGGGGAACGTGTGGCACACGACAGGGTGGTCGTACGGATCCAGCTCGTGAATGTACCTGGCGAAGGCCTTTCGCTGCTCGGTGGTGTTCGTGTTCTCCTCGCCCAGGTTCCAGACGACGGCCGGATGGTGCGTGAAGCGGGCGATCAGCTCGCGATAGTAGAGCTTTCGCTGCGCGCCCAGGTTGCCCTTGTCCAGAGCCTGGTCGTTCTCCTGCTCCTGTGTGACGACGTGGAGCATCAGGCCCAACCGGTCCATGTGCGAGAAGACGATCTCCCACTGGTCCAGCTTGCTGCAGTCGAAGCGGTATCTCTCGTCCGGGTGGGTCCACATCCAGACGTCCTTGCCGTCGCCGCCGTCGACGTTGTAGGTGAGGAAGTAGACGCTGTTCATGCCCTTGGAGGCGAGATAGTTCAGGGCCCCGATGATGCCTTTGCCTTTGCCGTTCCGCCAGGTGGGATCGCCCGGCCGCCAGTCCTCCACGTGAGGCTTATAGGTGTGGATGAACTTGCCGCCTGCGGCCTCGCCTTCCCGCGTGAGACCCTCGGTGTCGAACGTGTCGTCGAAATCGGCGTAGGCCAGGAAGTTCTCGGGGCTGTCGGCCCCGCCTTTGAGGAAGTACGTCTTGGTGCCCGCGAACTGCATGTATCGCTGGCCGACGTACTGCAGCAGTCCCTGGGCGCGGAAATCGCGTCCGACCTTGTCTGTCGCCTCGATGGTGAACGCCCCGGCGGTTCCATCGAAGTAGGCTCCCTTGCCGGCGGTCGCGTTGGGATCGAGAGCGACGTTCTGTCCATAGCGGAACGACGCCGAGTAGGTCCATTCGCCCGTCGCGGGCGGCAGGAAATGCACGCGCCACTTGTCGCCGGCGTCGGCCCCGGTCTGTCCGGCGTTGCCGTCCGCGGCGAAGTAGCCCGGCACGACGTACGCCTTCTCGCCCTGGGCGAACGTGACGTTCATCCGGCAGTCGCGGAAGGGGTTTATCTCTCCTTGCTCGCTCAGCAGGGGCCCCTTGAACGTCAGGACCACGTCGTGCCACTGCTTGAGCTCGCCGGACACGACGACCGAGCCGCCGCGTTGCGAAGCGCAGCCGCCCGCCAGGACCGCGGAAACAAGCACCCACAGGATCGATCCACGCACTTTCATACCAGGGCTCCTTACTCGACAGACAACCTCCTGTCACTCCAGCATGGTAAAGGACCGCCGCCGTCCTGACAACAGAATCTCTCCGAGAGGGTCCGTTCGTCTGCGACCGTGTGTCCGCAACCATCGTTCACCGCCATCGGAGCACGTGATCTGACCGGTCTTGCGGGGTCCGGACGGTGGTCGCTGTCGTCGAAGCTTGCATGTTCCGAGGAGCGGCGGTATAATCAAAAAGGATGCAGGAGGTTGATATGCCCAAGAGTGTTGAAGGCGTGTATCGCAACGGCAAGGTTGAGTTGACCGGTCTTCCCGCAGACGTGCATGACGACACGCCTGTGATCGTAACGTTCTTGGAGACTGCCGACATCGATCTGCGGGAGCGAGGGATCGACGAGACTCAGGCTGCGGAACGCCGGGGCCGGCTGGAGACGGTTGCCGAGGAGTGGGACCGCGAAGAGAGGGCGGTGTACGACACTTATGACGCCGCCAAAG
>JBDKUU010000073.1:0-15173 GCA_039679525.1 Phycisphaerales bacterium
GCATGGACAGATGCGGCGGATTGTGCTAATAATGAGCCCTTTGTTGGTTCGGTCCCTGGGTTAATTGAGGTAGGACACGCGATGGACAAGGCATTGGCTGATCTGATTCGGATTTCGAATATCGCCGGCAAAGACCCCGCGCTCGTGCTGGGCGGCGGCGGCAACACCTCGGTCAAGACCGAGGACGGCAGGCATATGTACATCAAGGCTAGCGGCACGGCCCTGAAGGATATGAGCGAACAGCGCGGCTGGCGGCGGCTCAAGATCGAGCCGGTTCTGGCCATCATTCAGGACAAGTCGCTCAACAAGCTTGACGCGATCGCCCGCGAGAACACCGTGGTCAGCCGGCTGCTGGAGTCCTGCGACGACAACTGCGCCGGCGGCGCGAGGCCTTCCGTCGAATCGCACCTGCACGCTTTGCTCAAGTCGCACGTGATTCACCTGCACCCGCTGGTCGTCTCGGCTTACGTAAACGCACAGAACGGGGAGAAGGAACTCGCGAAGCTCTTCGCCGGCGAGAAGTTCCCTGCCCTCTGGGTGCCCTACGCCGACCCCGGCTACATGCTCGCCAAGAAGATCGCCGCGCTCGTCGAAGGCTATGTGCAGGAGCACGGCGACAAGCCGCAGATCCTGTTCCTCGAAAAGCACGGCGTCTTCGTGACGGCCGACAGCGCGGGCGGCGCCCTGCGGCTCGTGACCAAGGTCATCGAAGCCTGCAAGAGCCGGATCAAGACGCCCCGTGTGGCGAAGATCAAGACGCCGCCGGCCGACGAGATCGCCGCTGCGAGGCTGATGATCCGCAAGGCCGTCTTCGAGGCGACGGGCCAATACGTCCCGATCAGCTACTTCCCGCCGACGGAGAACATGGCCGCGCTCATGGCGCACAAGGACGCCAAGGCTCTGCTCGACGCCCCTGCCCTGCACCCCGAAGAGCTGGTCTTCTCGAACGGACCGGCCGTGTGGGTCGAGGAGCCGGACGCCGACAAGATCGCCCGCAAGATCCAGGCGAGAATCGCCCGCACGCAGAAGACGCCGTACGCGTTCGTCGTCAAAGACTACGGCCTGTTCATCGCGGCCGACAAGTCGCTCGTCCCGCTGGCCTCCGAGATGGCCGACGGCTCGGTCACCGTCCGCATGCACGCCCACCGCTTCGGCGGAGTCCTGGGCCTGAGCAAGCGAGAGCAGGAGTTCATCAACAATTGGGAATCCGAGGCCTTCCGCAAGAAGATGGTCGGCGGCGAGGGCAAAGGCGAGCTGAACAACCGCATCGCGATCGTCACCGGCGCCGGCAGCGGGCTGGGCCGAAGCCTGGCGTTCGGCCTGGCGCGGGCCGGTGCGATGGTCGGCCTGGCCGACGTCGATCAAGCCGGGGCGCAGGAGACGGCCGCGATGATTCTGAAGGAGCGGCCCAAGAGCCAGGTGAAGGCCATCCATTGCGACGTCACCAGCGAGGAAAGCGTCCGCGGGGCCTTCGATGAGCTGATGACCCAATGGGGCGGGCTCGACATTCTCGTGAACGCTGCGGGGATCGCCCCGCCGTTCGCGCTGGTCGACATGCCCGCGGACAAGTGGCGGCTGGCCCTCGAAGTGAACCTCACCGGCTATTTCCTGATGGCCCGCGAGGCGGCCCGGACGATGATCGCCCAGGGCATCGGCGGCTGCATCGTCAATCTCAGCTCCAAGAGCGGCCTGGACGCCAGCAAGAACAACACCGCGTACAACGCGACCAAGGCGGGCGAACTGCACATGGCCCGCGGCTGGGCGCTCGAGCTCGGCCAGTACGGCATCCGCGTCAACAGCATCGCGCCCGGCAACGTCTTCGAGGGCTCCAAGATCTGGAACCCCGAGTACATCAAAGTCTGCGCGAAGAAGAACGGGATCAAGCCCGAGGAGGTCATCCCCTTCTATGTGAACAAGACCGCGCTTCGCCGCGAGATCAAGGGACAGGACATCGCCGACGCGGTGGTCTTCCTGTGCTCGGACAAGGCTCGCACGATCACGGGACAGACCCTGGTCGCCGATTCCGGCCAAGTCATGGTCCGCTGACGCACCGATCGGAGTCCTGCGAAGCGGTGGATCACGCTCCGCTTCGCAGGACTCCGTTCCATCTTTTAACAGCCAACCTGATGTTTGCGGCCGTGACTTGTCATTGTTCTGGCGTAACCGCCGCCGAGGACAAAGCCTTACTTTATCGGTCCTGCACCCGCAACGTCCGGAAATCGCACCCAATTTGCAGATTTTCTCAGGATTGACGATTGACCTCGCTCCATTGCCCGGGTAAAAGCTGGGCAATCGCTCACGTGGTCCACAGGGATGGAGGAGACCACACCTCAAGCACAATTGTGGATGGATCGCAGGACCGTGAGCTGATGGAGGAGCGCCTCTGGCAGGATGTAGAGGCATGGCGATGGATCGACTCATCACGAGGACGTTTCGATCACTGTCGGCGCGGTTATCTCGGTCCGGGCGGATCGGGGGAACCTGCGACGCCGGAGTGCAGGGACTCTCGCAGCGGCGCGTCGGGCATGAGGCCCGATTCGTTCGGGAGGTTCGCCTTCCGTCAACTCTCGCCGACGGGCAAGGATGCCGACGTCATCATCGGCAATCCCTTCGCTCGCGCAGGTTGAGTCTGCGTCCCCACGCATTCGGCGACTCCTGCCGCCAATCGGCTTTCAATGCCTTGTGTCCGCCGTCTTGGTCGGACACCAACTTCTCTCCTCTACTTATCTCTCGCAGGGCGCCGTGCGGTCTCTCTCGAAGGACGCTTGGGGCCGCACGGCGCCCCCAATGGATTTCTCTCTCATGCCCCGCATCGTGGCAATCCAGGGGTGGGTCTCCATACTCGACTTGTCGTGTTTGGAGGCCAGCGCAGGGGGTTCTCGGTTTGGGATCGCAGACTTCCCCCTGAGGCAAGACACTTTCCTGGGTTATTGCTGAACGCAAAACCCCTGGATTGCCCTTTCAACTCATCGCCCGTAGACGGCCGGGCTCTGGAGGACCCGAAAGAAGTCCTCAGTCATCTGTTTGTAGTCGAGTTTGCGAACGTCGAGGAGATCGGGCGCTGTGCCGTCCTCGTCCCGGACCTCGAAGACGCCGGTGACTTTCTGCGGCTGAAGATCCAGCCAGGTCTTGCGATTGAAGAAGTAGAAGATCGGGGCGCCGTCGGCGAATCCGTCGTCGCGGTCGGGCTTGTCCTGTCGCGTGCTGCGATCCCAGAACCACTTCGCCATTCGTTCGTTACGTCCCACATGACGTTGGGAAACGCCGCCAGCCGGGCCACAACGTAGCGATAGTACCGCTGCTCGTCCGGGCCGCCCATCCGCTCCTTGCCGAACGGGTCGACGCCCTTGTCCGCTCCGTCGAGGTGGAAGATGATCGAGACCTGGACGCCTCGCTTGCGGGCGTGGTCCAGCATCCGCTCGCACTTTCGGAAATGGTCCAGGTTGAACCTCGTGACGTCGTAGCCGGGGTCCTCGATATTCTCCGGACGCGCCGCCGGCCAGGGCTCCAGGCGGAACTGAAACTCGTCGCTGGGCTTGACGTCCGGCTCCTTCCACCGCATGGCGTCCCGCGTCCGGCCGCTCAACGCGACGCGGATGCGATTGACGCCCAACTTCGCGAGACGCTCGATGGATTTCTGGATCGGCGCGTCGTCCCGCCAGCCCAAAAGCCAATAGGCAGTCGTGGAGTTCCAGAAGAAATGCTCGCCGCTCCCTTCATAGATGAAGTGATACGGATGCTCCCTGTCGACGCGAAGCAGGCCGGGGTATCGGCTCTTCTGCGCAGAGAACTTGCCCTCGTGACGGATTTCGTATGTCCCCTGCCGATACATGACAGAGTACGCGTAATTCCCCGGCTGCGAGGGCATGAAGCGGATGCGAAAGACCTTTCCATCGGCGGAATCGCAGAAACCCTCGATAGTCAGCGGCTGCCCGCCGGGCGGCGTGAAGCGACCTTCCACGGCCACGTCCGTAAAGGGATTGGCCGCATCCGGCTGATCCACGTTCACGGCGACCTCGATGAAACGGTAGCAATCCACACTGTCGGAGGACTGCACGAAACTCACGCCCGCAGGCGCGGCGTGGAGCACGCAACAGGCCACACACGTGACGACGAGAACCGCAATCCGCATCATTCTCCTCCTATCTCAACGATCACAGGATGATCACTCAGCGTCAGCGGAATCGAGCTGACCTGAGTCAGAGTCCGCACCGGTGTCACGCCCGTCGTCGGGTCGTAGACCTTGACCTCTGCATGGGATGCGCCGAGACTGATCGTGACATCATCCGAGCCGCCCGTGAATCGCTCGCCCCAGACGATCAGCTCGAACGTGCCGTCGCTCTTCTGGAGGAGCAGGTCGTGGACGGTCGCCGGCTGGTTTGCGATCGCATAGCTGAGAGCGCCGCCCGGCCGGGCGGAACCGCTGTTGGCCAGGATCGTCGTCAGGTTGTGCAGACAAGTCGCGGCCGGACGCGGCCTGTAGTCGGGCCTGTAGAAGCCGAACGTCTGATTGCCGCTCTCGTCCGTGCGGTCCCGCAGCAGGTAGATGCACGTGTGGCTCCAGCCCCGCTTGAACTGGGCCAGGTACACGCTCAGATACAGCGAGGCCTGGACCTGCTCGGTGATGGGGCCTTCCAGCGTGACGCCGGTCTCCGTGGTGACTCGCGCCAGCGTCACAAGATCGGACTCGGAGTACCCTGGATAGTGGCGACGCCACGTGCGGCCGAAGTTGCCGTACAGGCCGTCCACCCTGCACGCCGATGTCGGATCGGCGGCGACCCATGTCTGGTTGTCGTGCAGGCCGGGCCAGCCGGGATGGGTCATGTAGTTATGGCAGTTCGCGGCGTCGGCGTATCGCGTGCCGTCGGGCATCAGGCAGCCGGCTCCTTGCGGAACGGTCAGGAATTGCAGGCCGACGTTGTCGCTCTCGGCGCCGCTCTCGCTGATGCTCCAGACCGGGTACTTGCCCAGGACGCGGTCGCTCTTGACCGCGGCGTACAAGTCCCGCTGGAGCTTCGCCACCGCCAGCCACGACTTGTCCCGGCCCCCTGCTTCGCCCTGATATGTCACGCCCCAGTTGTTCGGCTCGTTGTTGCCCTCCAGAGCCACCAACGCCCCGGCGTCAGCGAGTTCCCTCGCCCCGGCCAGGAGTCTCGCGATGTCCGTGCCGCCGCTCATGAGTCCATAGCTGAACCGAACGCCGGTCCGCTTGTGCAGCTCGATCAGATCGGCGACCGGAATGTTGCTCTCGTAGCCGACGCGGAACCAGCGAAGGCCGAGATACTTCGCCGCGTCGATCGTACCCGCCAGGTTCTCGCCCCGCCGGGAAATGGCGGAGCACGCGCCGAGGGAATTGAGAAAGTCGTTGACGCCGGCGGCGACTGTCTCTGACGCGCGAGGCGGCAGCGGCCTTGTCTGTCCGAGGCAGGCCGTCGCCAACCCCGCGACGCCGGCTGCGGTCCGTTGCAGGAATTGCCGGCGGGTCGATGTGCTCATTTCACTGTCTCCTTGTTTCTGTCGGAACGCACAATCGCCGAAACCCCGGCAACGACCTTCCGTTCTTCGCTGTCGAGTTGATCGAACAGCCGTCGGCCCCGCAAGTCGAACGAGCGGCGAGGCTGTTGATCCGGCGCGCTGCGTTGAGTGCCGTTGTGAAAACACCACCCGCCGGCTCCCCCTGCTACGGCCCCTCGCAAGTCCGTCAGGAAGTCCGCGACAACGGGCTCCCAATCCTGGTAGCCGCGTCGGAACGGCTCCTGACAAAGCACGGGGGCCTCGCGGCCGACCGCTTTCATCAGTTCGAGGCACTCGCGAGTCTTTGCCTCGGTCTGCCCCGGCGATTCGGGGCCGCGAGGCCGATGCGGGCTGACGAAATCCAGCCCGATCGTCAGCAGGGACTCGCGCACGTCTTCGACACTGAGATCGTGCCCGCCGAACGACGCGGTCACCAGGCGCCGCGGGTCGAGCAGCCGCACGCGATCGCGCAATCGCTTCAACTCCTCGTCGCTCACGTAGCGGTCATCGCGGACGTCCCGCTCGTTGGCGAGGTCGAGATACCAGTTGCGGTGCGGCTTGAGCGCGTTGACCACGGTCTCCACCGCCCGGAGATGCGCGTCGTAGTCAGGCAGCAATCCTCGCTTGTTGCGCGTGAGCGTGACATCCACGACGAGGCCCTGCCGGTCGCACTCAGCCACGAGCCATTTCAACTTGCCCAGGAATGGCTCCCGCGGCCGACCCTGCGCATCCACCGCTGAGACATCGTTGTCGAAAAAGTTCACCGTGGCCCAGACCCGCAGCCAGTTGAAGCCGTATCGCTGCGCGTCGTCGAGGTCACGTCGGATGAAGTCCTCCGTCGCGCCCAGGCCGCCGTAATAGCTGATGCCCAGCAGAAAAGCCGGCTTGCCGTTCAGCGTGAAGCGAGTCCCTTCGCAGGCCAAGGTGGTCCTGGCGTCGCCCTGTGCACGTTCGCCCACGGACTCCAGGAGCAGCACCCAGTCGCCCTCTCCGGCGGCGTTCTCGTCGGGCGTCGAGAAGTCCCGCCGGCCTTCGGCCGGGAACGGCGAACCTTCAACGGCACTGAAGGCCGCGTTCGTCGGATCGAACCAGCGAGCTGAGACCGGGCCGGAAAACTTCGCGAGATCCACGGTAATCGTGCGAGGGCCGGGCGAATAGACCACGCCCGCGCTGCCGTTGTCCGCCAGGGCCGCCGTGACATAGTCCGCCTGTTTCCAGGTCCCGAATCCCGATGTCACGAACTCGTGCTTGACGTCGGGGACAAGCCGCCACCAGGGAATCGTCTCCATCGAGCGAAGAATGTGCGGAGCCTCGCGGACGGAACGAACCTGGAGCACGTCGCGCCAATTGCTCTCCCATCGCCACAGCCGCGTCCCGGCGCAGTAGCCGACCGCGACGGACAGCACGGCCCACCACGCGTTGCGGCGGATGCGATATGGATTCCAGAGGTCGCCTTTCTTCGCGTCCGGCAGCAACTCGATGGCGTTGGGCTCGCCCTCGTAGCCGGTCTCGCCGAGGATCACCGGATGAATCGGGTCCCTCCTCTGGTACTCCGGCAGCACGTGCAGATAGGACGCGCCGTAGGTGTACGCCATATCGACATCGAGCCAGGGGTCCTGGTGAAAGAACGCCGAGCTGGCGAATTCGTGCGCGTTGTGAACCGTGTGTAGATGATGAGGGGCCTCGGCCCGAATGGCCTCGGCGAGCGTCCTCGCGCTTGCGGCCAGGTTCTCATCCGGGTTGCGGTCGCCACAGTGCATCCACATGAGGTTCTTGAAGCGGGCGTAGCGTTTCCCGAGAAAATGGCCGTAGACTGCGGCGATGTCGGGCTTGACGTGATGCATCCACAGCCCTTTGCCCGCCCCGTACCAGAGATCCGACATAATGACGAAGAAGCCCCGCCGGGCCGCTTCCTCCATTACCGTGTCCGCATATCGCCAATAGGCTTCGACCGGCCGGGTGATGTCCGTCTCGGGCTCGAACGCCACGTTGCCGTAGGCGTCGCGGGACGGCATCGCGCTGTCGTCGAGGATTTCGAGAAACAGCGTGTTGAAGCCCTTGCTCCTGCGGTCGTCGAGGACCAGGCGCACGTCGTCCAGTTTCAACTTCTGCAAGAACCACGGCGTGTCCCCCAGCACGAAGAAAGGCCTGCCCCCGGCGTCCACGAGGTACCGGCGGTTCTCGCTGATCTTCAGGGGAAAGACGGCGGGGTCGCCCGTCGAGCGATCCTCGCTCGCAGCGGCCTCTCTTCCGAATGCCCAGCAACCGATCGCCGCGCCGCCGAGCAACGCGCCCTGACGCACGAGGAACTCGCGACGAGTCACGAGAGACGGTTCTTCACGATCCACTTCAGTCCTCCTTGCTCAACGAGCGCCGGGCGCCGGGAAGTTCTTCGATGCGTCGTCCAGGACGAGGACCCAGTCGAGCGTCTCGCCCTTGTCCGGCGGCAGGAACTCCCGCTCGCCGGTATTCGCGAACTCGCCGATCGCGGTGGCCTGACCGTTGCGGGGATTGAACCACCACGCTTTGACCTTGGGCCCCTTGATCACGTCCATGCGGACCTTGAACGCCCGGCCGATCGGGGCGTAGACCATCGCGTACGAGCCCTCGGAATCGCGGGTGCCGACGAAACGATACCGCCCCGCCCCCGGCACGCTGGTCGGCACGCGGTCCGTGACAATGATCGAGTCGTCCGGCACGCGCGACAGGAACGGCCGCGATTCCAGCAGCCGGCGGCCGTACTGCATCTGCCCCGCGCCCGGCTGGTCGATCGCCTCGTACCACGGCATCAGCGGGTTGTTGATCGGGCTGCGGTCGGGAGTCCACATCTGCCAGACAGAGTGATGGCCGTAGGTGTGCCCGAATGCCCCGCTGAAGAGATCCCAGTACAGCGGCCGGCGGACGTCGGACGCGATCGAATGGCCCTGCTTCTTGGCGTCGAACGAGACCGGATGGTCCTCGTAGATCGGCTCGCCGTCGAGCACCGGCTTGATCGGCGTACGGTCGTAGTCCTCGCGGGTCTTGTCGTATCGCCCGGTGTACTCGGCCGCGTGGCCGTTCTGCCGCATGTTGAAGTCGAGCCACTCGTCGTTGTGAAACCACGTGGACGAGCCGTTGCCGCCCGGCGGATGGAAGGTCATCAGGTGGGCCCCGCCGTCGCCCTGCTTCAGACCGCGAGCCATCGCGACGAGTGTCGCCCGCTGCGTGTCGTTTTCGACAGGCCGGTCGCCGCCGAGAATCCAGATCAAGTTCTTGTCCTTGTATCGGCTGCCCAGCCACCGGCCGTAGACCTCCGCATTTTCCGGCGTGAACAGCGGCTTGCCGTCCTTCACCGCGTCGTGCCAGTAGCGGCCCCAGGTCGGGAGAAAGCCGATGTACAAGCCCAGCGAGTTGGCCTTGTCGACGATGTAGTCGACGTGGTCCCAGTAGTCGTTTGCGGGTCCGTCCTGCACGGCGGGCCGGGCCGGGTCCAGATCGATCAGCGGCACGTGTCCGTAGGAATTCGCTGCGTTGTGCCCGTCGACTTCCGAAATAGCCACGGCCTGAATCACGGTGAATCCCTTAGCCGCACGATTCTCGAGATACTTGTCCGCCTCCTCGCGATTGAGCCGGTGGAACAGCTCCCACGCAGTGTCGCCCAAATAGAAGAACGGCGTGCCATCCTCGCGGACGAGGAACCGCTTGTTCTCCGAGACCCGCAGTCGTCCCGACTCGGCCGCCGTCAATGCAGACGCCAGCAGCAGCACGCACGAGAACGCGCACAGCATCATCAAACGGCTTGGTTCGCGGATGGATACCTTCGGCATGCGATCGTCCTTTCGTCATTCGAATCAGTTGCCCCCGTGCGACGTCCCATGCAAAACGGCGAGAACCCGGCGGGACAATCACGCGGCCGATTCTATGCGCAGACCGCACCCCGGTCAAACGCAATCGGAGCGATGCTTCACCGCGTGTCTGTGCGAGTTTTCGGGCTTCCGGGATCTGTGCGACCGATGGGCATTCAAACCAGGACGGTGGGCTTGGTTCGTAGTGACGCCGTGAGGCGTTATCTCCGCTTCCGTGTCCTGCAAAACGCCCAAGAAAAGATATGCCCTGACGGGCACACTACAAACGGGTTGCCCTCGTTCCTACGCGTGCCGAGATTCCTTCACAGACACCTTGTGCCCGCTGGGGGGGGTCTGCGTTCAGGAGATCAGGACCGTCACTCTCTGCAGCACGTCGTATACGGCCCCAGGCGGGGGCGACAAGTGCTGGCGGATTCGATTCCAGATGCAGGAGGACCACTCGTGCCATGGGCCCTGCCCCCGTTGTTTCACATCTTCGCCCTGTCGGGAACCCGGGCGTCGGACGTGTCCAGAACCGGGGGCGCTGCCCCCGGACCCCCGAGATTTTGCGCTTTGCGCCAGTGACATGATAGACAAACCGGAGACCTCGCCAAAACAGCGGGATCGTTCAGACCGCGGAACCCGGCTCTGCCGGCATCATGCCTCTGGCCAATGCGGAAAATCCCCCTCACACGCCCGCCGCGGGCGTGTCCGGCCTGCCAGAGATGTGCAGGACAGCGAGGGGCTGGCCCCCAGGAATTCGAGGGTCTTCGTATTCACAGGCAGTCACCGCGACCCGATGCCTGCTCTGCGCGACAGGCTGTTTCCTACCCCACCCGGCCGTCCTGATCGATGTCGATGCCGTGGAGCTGCTCGAGCTTCTTGACCAGCGACCGCAGCGTGTTCTGCGTCAACTGGAGCTGGTCCTCCAGGGACCGGACCCGATCCTCGACAGAGTCGGACTTTCGCTTCTGGCCGTACATCAAACCCGTCTGCACAACTTCCCACAGAACGCCCATGATTTCTCCTGCCTGTTCCTGTTGTTATGGTCTGATAATCGGCATGGGCCAAAGCTCATCCCACGTCCGCCGCCAACCAGCCTTCGAGCAGGGAACCCCTTCGACCCCCTGCTTCGACCCGGGCACCGCTTACGCAAGTGCCGATCTGCCAATAGGTTACCTCACTGCGTCAGAGGGGACAAGCCCGGGACCAAAAAGCCGCGAAATGGTGAAAGTGCTTGTTGGTGGCCCTGGAATCTGGTATATTACCGCTCTTTCAGCGCACCCCCTGCGAGGTTGTCCGGCGGTGGTTCGCCCGGGGGGACGCGGAGCGTTCTTTTCAGGAGTCGGTGACATGAGTGTCTCCATCGAAGATACCCGCAAACAAACCC
The DNA here is from genome assembly GCA_039679525.1 of Phycisphaerales bacterium. Lineage (GTDB taxonomy): Bacteria > Planctomycetota > Phycisphaerae > Sedimentisphaerales > Anaerobacaceae > PLanc-01. The sequence continues at coordinate 10,729 of JBDKUU010000073.1, forward strand.
TACCCACGGTCAAGGAGCTCATCCGGACCGGCGTCCTCACGCTGGACCAGGCCAAAGACTGGCTCCGGACCATCTACGAGATCCGCTTCTTCGAGGAGAAGGTCTACGATCTGCTGGGCCAGAACATCATCAAAGGCGCGTCGCACCTCTACGCCGGCCAGGAGGCGGTGGCCACCGGCGCCATCGCGGCCATGGAGCGGGGCGACGTCATCGGCTCCACCCACCGAGGCCACGGCCACTGCGGCGCGGTCGGCAACAAGAACGCCGGCAGCGAACAGGAACGCCAGGGACACTGGAACGCGATGATGGCCGAGCTGATGGGCAAAGAGACCGGCTACTGCAAGGGCCGCGGCGGCTCGATGCACATTGCGGAGGTCGAGCACCAGAACAACCTGGGCTCCACCGGCATCGTCGGCGGCAACCAGCCCCCGGCCGTCGGAGCCGCTCTGGCCGAGAAGTGCAAGGGCACCGGCAAGGTGGTCCTGTCCTTCTTCGGCGACGGCTCCACCAACACCGGCACCTTCCACGAATCGATGAATATGGCCGCGACGCTCAAGGTTCCGCTGGTCGCGGTGATCGAGAACAACCTCTACGGGATGAGCGTCCCGTTCTCCGGCAGCGAAGTCCAGGGCACCCGCTGCGCCAGCAGCATCGAGGACATCGCCGTGCGGTCCGCCGCATACAACGTTCCCGGCATGATCGTCGACGGCCAGGACACCGTCGCGGTCTTCCTCGCGCTCCGCAAGGCGATCGAGCGGGCCCGCAAGCAGAACGAAATGACCATGGTCGAGTGCAAGACCTATCGCTGGTACGGCCACAGCCGCAGCGATCCGCGGGCCTATCGCACCAAGGCCGAGGAGAAGGCTTGGCACGAGAGAGACCCGATCACCGTCCTGCGGAACAGGCTCGCCGGCGACGGACTCTGCACCGAGCAGGAGTTGGACGCCATCAAGGACAAGGCGTTCGCGACCATCGAGGACGCGACCCAGTTCGCGATGAACAGCCCCCTGCCCAGTGGCGCAGACGTCGACAAGGATGTATACGTCGTCGAGAACTACCCGGCTCAGGCGATCCAGACCGAGCAGAGCATGGCCGCCAAGGTCCGCGAGGCCACCTCGGCTTTCGAAAAGGTCGTCGCCACGTGCGGCGCCAAGACGAAGAAAGAGGCCTCCGAGATCGCCAAGGCCCAGATCAAGTCCCAGTTCGGGATGGACGTGGTGAACATCGCGGCGGCAGTGGCTACGGCCCAAGCCGAGGAGATGCGGCGTGACAAACGCGTCTTCGTCTTCGGCGAGGACGTCGGCCTCTACGGCGGCGCGTACGCGGCCACGCGAGGCCTGCTCGAAGAGTTCGGCAAAGAGCGTGTGATCGACACCGCGATCTCCGAGGCGGCCATCACCGGCGCGGCCATCGGCGCGGCCCTTCGCGGCATGCGGCCTGTCGCCGAGATCATGTACGTCGACTTCCTGACCATCGCGATGGACCAGCTCGTGCACGTCGGCGCGTACAACCGCTACATGTTCGGCGGCAAGGCCAAGGTCCCCATGGTCCTTCGCACCGAGGGCGGCGTCGGCCGCTGCATCGCAGCCCACCACTCCGAATCCCTCGAGGCCTGGCTGATGCATGCGCCGGGCCTGTACGTGGTCATGCCCTCGACGCCGTACGACGCCAAGGGCCTGCTCAAGGCCGCGATCCGCAGCGAGAACCCCGTGGTCTTCATCGAGCACAAGGCCACCTACGGCCAGGTCGGCCCGGTCCCCACGGGAGATTACATCATCCCGCTGGGCGTGGCCGACATCAAGCGGCCCGGCAACGACGCGACGATCGTCAGCTACAGCCGCATGGCGATGCGGGCTCTGGAGGCCGCCAAGGTCCTCGCCGATAAGCACGGCATCGACGTCGAGGTCATCGACCTTCGCACGCTCAAACCTCTGGACATGAAGACGGTCGCCGAGTCCGTCCGCAAGACCGGCCGGCTCATCACGCTCAGCGAAGGGTTCGGCTGGTGCGGCGCGGGCCGCGAGATCGCGGGCCAGTACATGGAATACGATTTCGGCGACGGCACCCGCGGGTTCGACTACCTCGGCGCCCGGCCGATCAACCTGGCGGCCAGGGACGTGCCCCCGCCGATGAGCGAACCGCTGGAGGAAGCCAGTATTCCGGGCATCCAGCAGATCGTCGAAGCGGTCAAGCAGGCCGTCGGACAATAAATGAATGGACGCTGGATGACGGACAATCATCCATTATCCATCATCAATCATCAATGCAGGAGTTGAACATGGCCAAAGAAGTCAACCTGCCGAAACTCGGGCAGACCATGGAAGAAGGCACCGTCGTCAATTGCCTCGTCAAGATCGGCGACGAAGTGAAGAAAGGCGACGTGATCTTCGAGATCGAGACGGACAAGGCCACGCTGGAGATGGAGTCTCCCGGCAACGGGTTCGTCAAAGCCATCCTCGCCCAGTTGAATCAGACGCTGCCCGTCGGGGCGACGCTGATGATCATTGGCGAGAGGGATGAGCAGGTCGCCGCCAGTGCTGTGGGCGCAGGGGCCCCCGCTGCGGCGGTCTCCACGCCCGCCGGCCAGGTGAGGACGGGCGATCCGGTCGCGGCCCCTGTGGCCGAGCCTCAGTCGAGCAAGCCGGCAGGCAAGATCATGGTCTCGCCGCGGGCCAAGAAGATGGCGGAAGACCTGGGCGTCGATCTGGCGACAGTCAGGGGCACAGGCCCCGCCGGCAAGATCACCGAGGCGGACATCAAAGCCGCCGCGGAAGGCAAATCGGCCAAACCTGCTGTAGCCGCGCAGCCTGTCGCAGCGGCGAAACCGGCCGCGGCAAGCCCGATGGGCGAAGCCAAGCTCGGCAGCACGGTTCAGGTCAATCGCCTCCAGCGGATCACCGCCGAGCGGATGCTCAAGTCCAAGCTGGAGATCCCCTGCTTCTATCTGACGATTCGCGTGGACATGACGGACCTCGTCGCCGCCCGCGCCAAAATGAACGAAGCGAGCCCTGTCAAGGTCGCCTTCAACGACTTCATCATGAAGGCGGTCGCGACGGGCCTGGAGAAGTTCCCGATCATGACCGGCCAGCTCGCCGGCAACGCGATCAAGCTGGCCGACGCGATCCACATCGGCCTGGCGATCTCCGTCCCGGACGGCCTGGTCGCCCCGCTGGTGAAGGATGTGAATAAGAAGGACGTCCGCCAGATCGCCCGCGACAGCCAGGCCTTGATCGAGCGGACCCGCGGCGACAAGCTGGACATGTCCGACCTCGAAGGCGGCTGCATCACCGTGACCAACCTGGGCGGCTTCGGCATCGACTCGTTCATCCCGATCGTCGTCCCCGGCCAGTGCTCGATCCTGGGCATCGGCAAGATCGCCGATACCTGCGTGCCCGACAACGGCAACATCCTGGTCCGCAAGCTGATGAACATGACGCTCTCGGTCGACCACAAGGTCGCCAACGGCGCCTACGCGGCCCAGTTCCTCGACCTCGTCAAAAAGACGCTGGAGAATCCGAAGGAATTGATAAAGGATAACGGATGATTGATAATTGCCTGCGGATTGGTTCCCGACGCCGCGGCGCAAATCATCAATAATCAATAATCGATAATCAATAGGAAGGGGTTTTCATGGCCAAGAGAAGTGAAGCGACGAGACTTCCGGCGATCCGCAAGGCGACGCCGAAGGCTCCGGTCATTGGAGTGTTCGCCGTGGGCGATCCGCGAATCGACGAGGACAGCCGCAAGCGGTGTCAAAATGTCGCCCAGATGGTCGCCGAGACGATCAGCGGCCAGGTCGTGATGCCGGACAAGACGCCGGTCCCGGTCGTGTACTCCACAGTGCTCGTCGACGGCGAGGCCCAGGCCGACATCGTCGCCCAGCAGTTCCGCAAGGCGGACGTCGATATCCTCGTGTGTGCGGCCGACCCGTGGTCGTTCCCGCAACTGACGACGATCTCGCTGCTCCAGCAGTTCCCGGTCGGCACGCCGATCAACATCACCTGCGGCAACAGCGGGCCAAAGCCGGGCGTGGTGTACGCCCACGCCCTCAACGGCGCCCTGGCCCAGTACGGCCGGATGGCCACCCTGAACGTCGGAACCTGGCCGGACACCGGGATGGAGCCCGAGATGACCGACGCGACCGCGAAGAACCTGATCGACTGGTGCTACGCGGCCGTGACCGCCGTGGCCCTGCGGGGCCGCCGGGTCGTGATCTTCGGCCACGATTCGATGGGCATGGAGACGGCCCTGCAGCACATCATCCCGACACGGAACACGTTCGGCCTGGAAATCACGCGACTCGACATGAAGCTCCTGGCCGACATGCTCAACAAGAAAGCCTACAAGGACAAGGAACTCAAAGACCTGCGCAGTTGGGTGGACCGCTACGTGGGCAACCGGCTGGCCGTGAACGGCGATGAAGACAGCGCACGATTCGACATGTC
>JBDKUU010000074.1:0-10187 GCA_039679525.1 Phycisphaerales bacterium
ACGATCTTCGATATGCTCGGCGGCCGGTACATCGATGGCAAGATCCGGGGTTACTACGACAACCTCCCGATCTTCCCCCCGGTGATCCAAGTGTCGCTGGGCGTCGCTCGCTCGTTCGAGGGGTTCCCGCCGGCGGTGATCTATCCTCTCGATCCACCCGTAATAATCGGCGGGCAACAACGCAGGCGCCTCGGCGTCGAGATCGCCAACTTCGACCGAACCCTCGCGCCGCCGGATAAGACGGTTGTGAAGATTCTCCTACCCGCCGACTACGCATACTGGCGCAGCCTGAAGGAATCCCCCGAGAAATACAGGGCCGAAAAGGAGAGGATCGCCGACCAGGTGGTCGAGATCCTCGATCAGCGCTACCCCGGCCTGGCGGCACAGGTCGAAATGCGCGATGTCGCCACGCCGATGACGTGGGAACGCTACACCGGCAACTGGCAAGGCAGCATGGAGGGCTGGCTGATATCCCGCAGGACGTTCCCGCCGTTCCGCATGAGCAGGACCCTCCCCGGGTTGAGGGACTTCTACATGGCCGGCCAGTGGATCGAGCCCGGCGGCGGCGTGCCCACGGCGGCCCTCTCCGGCCGAAACGTCATCCAGATCCTCTGCAAGAAAGACAGGAAGAAGTTCGTTGCCCAGATTCCGTGAGCAGGAAGGGAGAATCCGTGAAGAAAAGCCCCGCCCGTGCGTCTGTGAGTGAAAGAACGCCTGTAAGGAGAATTCATAGTGATCTTCACAACCACACCAAACATTGAAGGCCACCGCATTACGCAGTATCATGGGGTCGTCAACGGCGAAGCCATCTTGGGCGCCAACATTTTCAAAGACATCATGGCTCATGGTCAGCGTCAGCGGCACGGCTGTCACGATCCAGTGACCGTGCCGGCCCGCCTCGGCGTCCGTTGGCTGTTGCCGTTATGAAAGGAGATGGCGATGGCTTGGATGAACGATTGTAATGGACGCCGTGTGGCGTATGCGCTGAGTGGGTTGCTGCTGTGTTTCGTCTGCGGGCTCCCGGCGGCGAGTGCGAATGACGCGGGGACAGCAAAGGATCAAGGGGCCGACTTCACAAAGACCTCCTATCCGCGGATCGCGATGCTCTGGGCCTCGATCCGGGGCGACGATTCGCTCGAAGCCATGGCCCGGCACGACCTGATCATGGCGGGACTCTGGAGCCTGCGCCTGGAGCTCGACGGCAAGCCCAGGGGCCTCGCCGATGGGTTCACGCCGCAGTCCGTCGCCGTCGCCAAAGAGCGAATCGCGAAGCTCCGCAAGCTCAACCCCGACGCGGTCATCCTGGGCGACCTGCCCTTCTACGAGTACTCCGACGACTGGCTGCCCGAAGACCACGAATGGTGGCTTCGCAAGGACGGCAAGCGGCAGCAGTTCTGGCCCGGCACGCACCGCATGGACTGGGGCAACGAACAGTATCGCCTGCACGTCGTGAAACAGACCGTCGCCCTCAAAGAGGCCGGCGTCGACGGCGTCTTCTACGACAACCTCCGCAACGAGCCCCAGCCGTGGGCAGCATTTCTCAAGGCCGTCCGCGAGGCGGTCGGCGACGATTTCCTGATCCTGGTCAACGCCGGCTACGCGGTCGGCGACTACGACTTCGCGGCCCCCTACCTCAACGGCATGATGTACGAGTCCGGCTGGAGTCACGGCCGCACGCAATGGGACGACTGCATCCGCAAGATGCAGCACACCCAGACCCTCCTGAAGCAACCCACGATCAGTCTGATCGAACGATTCGAGGAGACGCGGGATCACGCGGGCTGGCCGGGCGACGCCAAGCGGGGCAACAAGCCCCCCGCCGATCCCGCGGCGATGCGGTGGAGCCTGTGCTACGCTTTGACCATCGGCGACTTCTATTATCTCTTCTCGGACAACACGAGCCACCGCCACGACTGGCAGCCCCAGTACGATGTGAAGATCGGCCTGCCGCTGGGCCCCGGCAAACAGGTCAGCAGCCACGTCTGGCAACGCAAATACGAGAAGGCCGAGGTGGTAGTGAATCTGCCCGGCGCGACGGAGCCCTGCACTCTGAAGCCCGGCCGGCCTACGAAGGACATCCTGACCGGCGAGACCGGCACGGAGTTCACAGTCCGGCCCGGCGACGGCCGCATCCTCATGGCCAACGATTGACGATCCGACGGTCAATCACACCACGGGGTGAAAAACGGAACATTCTGCTTTTTCGGCACAGACCGCTCGACGGATGCATGACCGTTTCTGCGACGGGCCCCGGCCGGATGGAACTACGAAGCAAAGGAACGAACGGACAAATCCGAAGTCCGTCGACTCATCGCTGCGCGACGGGCCGCCGGGCATTTTGTGCCTTTCGCCAATGGCACGGTCCTGCAAGAGAACAACCGACGCCGGCCCGCTCCAGGGCGATGCGCAGCATCGTTCTCGTGCTGCCGGCCCAAAGCTCAACATGCCGGGGCGCCAGGAGCAGCGCCCTCGTTGTTCCACACATCTTCGCCCCTGTCGAGATCCGGGGCGTTGAAAACGTCCAAGAACGGGGACGCTGCCCTCGGGCCCCCGGGATTTTGCGCTTTGGGCCAGAGGCATGATAGACAAGGATGAGTATGATGTCCCCCGATTCCACACGTGTAGGTCCGACACTGGTTCTTTCCTTGCAAACGTGGACTGAATACTTCGGGTTTATCGCTTTGAGGCCGCCAGCGGGTTGAGATGCAATAGGTTTGCCGTCACGGGGGATAGGACAACGCAGGGGTCCCCGTCCCGAGCACCGGGCCCGACTCGCAGCGGCGCTCCGAATCCAACGTCATACGGCGCGGGGTCGGCATCGATCGGGCGCCGACCCTGTCATGAGGACTGGATGGTGCACGCGTCGAGAGTTGTTGCCGACTGACGAGGCAGTTCTCTTGAGCGGTCAATATCCGCTGGTGGCCGAAATGCGGTAAACCCCCGCCTCGCCAGAGGCGAAATCGAATGGTCATTTTGCCGCTTGCGGGAGATGGGGAACCGCAAGACTGTGAAATGTGTAGGTCTGGCGCTGGTTCTTTCAGTCCGCTCTCTCCTCGGTCCACCGAAAGAAACCGGCCTTGTGCCGAAGGAACTAGTCACGCCCAAAAGCAGAATGTCCCCTTTCTTTCGCGCGGATCGCCGTCATGCGCACAGGGCGAGCACGATGAATCCGAGCACGACCAGGCCGATGGCCAGGTAGGTCTGGACAGAGAGGATTTCGCCGAGCAGCAGGACGCCCAGGAGGTTGACCACGACGAGCGACGTGGCGCTGAACAGCGCCATGGTCTTGCCGATCTGCAGGACGGAGAAGACGTAGAGCTGGCCGAACATGGCGATCTGGCGGATCGTGAAGTACACGACGAACCACCAACTCAGGAACGTCGAGAGCGAGAAGGGGCTGTGCCGCATGTTCGCCCGGGCGAGCAGGTCGCCCGTCGTGAACAGCAGTTGCGTCGCGACGATCACCAAGACCGGAGATTTCACCCACGTCATACGATCCGAACCTCCAACAAAGCCCGGCACGCTACCAATCCGCCGGCCCGCTGTCAACGGCTTCGACGGCGGTCGCAGGCCAGAGGGGTGTACGACCACTTCTGCACAGCCATATCTCGACGGGGCTGTGAACCCGTGAAAACATGGCTGTGCAGCCGTCTAGCCGCACAATGGCGTCGAAGAGAGCACCCCCAAAACGGTCGTGCAAAGGACATTTTACCGCTTTGGACCGGTGGCATGAACCCCAAAGAAGCCAGAGGTCCCAGCAGGCGTGCAAGGCGATGCACAGCATCGTCCTCATGCTGGTGGCTCCAATGCGAAAAACTCCCGGCGGCCCGCCGCGCAGCGACGAGCCGGCGGACTCCAGATCAGTCCGTTCCTTCCTTGTGCCAAAGGGCGGCCGGACTGTTCGACCCGTGTGAACGCGGAACTCCAAACGGGAAAGCCGATGGACTTCGCCGATGGCGGTCACAATTTCGGACATGCACTCTGCAGGCCGGCCCTGCTCCCGGCGTGCACCGGCCCTGAAGAAAATCTTCGCCGCGCCTTGATTTTTCTCTTGCAGGTCTCTACCGTAGTAGAGTAGCATCTACCGCGATAGATATGTGGAGGTGAACGACATGGCGACGCCGGAACTTTTCGAAAGCGAGTGGACCATCTTGCAGGTCGTCTGGGAGCGGGAGCCGTGCGCCGCTCCGGCCGTGCAGGAGGTGCTGGAAAAAGACAGGGGCTGGGCCTACACCACGGTCAAAACCCTCATGGACCGCATGGTCAAGAAGGGCCTGCTCACCACCGAGCGGGTCCGCAACCTGTATCTGTACCGCTCGGCCATCACGCGGGCCGAGGCTCAGCAAAGCGAGATCCTCCGAACGGTCAAGCGGGCCTTCGACGGCGCCCTGACGCCGATGATGCAGTTTCTGATCGAAAGTGAGTCCCTATCGGACAAGGAGTACCAGGAGCTGGAGCGGCTGATCCGCAACCGCAAACGCGGAAAGAACGCGAGCAAATAGACCGTCCGGGAGGCTCAGCGGAGGGCCTCCCGGCACATTGAGAGAGGGAGTACCATGAACGAGTTCGTGAGCGGAATGAATTCGGCGGGCGGGGCCTTCGTGGCCTTCGCCATTCGCATGCTGGTCCAGTCGAGCGTGCTGATCTTGATCCTATTGATCCTGGATCGACTTCTGCGTAGAAGAGTACGGGCCGTGGTGCGGTACTGGATCTGGATGCTCGTGCTCGTCAAGCTGCTCCTGCCGCCGTCCTTGTCTTCGCCGACCAGTCTGGCCTGGTGGCTCGGCGACAAACTGCCGCAGACGCCGCTGGCCACGGTCGACGCTCCGCCGGAACCGAGAGAGGAGGTTCTGCTGTCGTCGCCGCCGGCATTGGAGACAATGCCTCGTGAGATCGCTATGACGCAAACGGCGATCGATCCTGCGACCTCTCCGGCCGCACCGATCTCGGACCGCGTGAATCCCGCGACGGTCCCTGCCCCAGTCGCGCCGACGTGGCAAGCCCTTGTTCTGGCCGGATGGCTCATCGTCGTCGCGGTGATGCTGGCGCTTCTGGCCCAGCGGGCTCTATTCGTGCGGCGTCTGGTGGCGCAATCACAGGACGCTTCGGAACGAATGCTCAGCCTTCTCGATCGGTGCCGCCGGCAGATGCGCGTCCGCACGCCGGTGCGGCTGCGCGTGACGTCGGTATCGGCGAGCCCCTCCGTCTGCGGCCTGGTCCGCCCGACGATCCTGATCCCGCAGGGAATGCTCATACATCTGGACAGCGGGCAATGGAAGTCGATCCTGCTTCACGAGCTGGCCCACCTCCGGCGGGCGGACCTCTGGGTGAACCTCGCTCAGACGCTCCTGCAAATCGCCTACGTGTACAATCCTCTCTTGTGGCTGGCCAACGCGACAATCCGCAAAGTGCGGGAGCAGGCGGTGGACGAGACGGTCCTGGCCGCGATGGGCGACGAAGCGGAGGAGTATCCCCGAACGCTGCTGAACATCTCGAAGCTGGCGTTCGGCCGGCCCAGCCTCACCCTGCGTCTGACAGGCGTCGTCGAATCGAAGCGAACCCTGATCGCCCGGATCAGGCACATCGCCAGCCGGCCGTTCCCCACCACCGCGAGGCTCGGCCTGGCGGGCGTCGTCCTGGTCCTCGCGGTCGGCGCGGCGCTGCTGCCGATGGCAAAGGCTGAACCCCAAGAAAAGACGGCCGGCGATCGCACGCCAACCGCTCAGACGACGGATGCCCCCGAAGCTCCGAACACGCCTGCCTCCAACTCGCCGGAGACAAGTCTGCGAGCCAGGTCGACCGATTCGGCCAAGACCGTCGAAGGCATCGTTACGGACCCGCTAGGCCGGCCCCGCCAGTGCGTCTATGTGGCTACGCAGGGGCAGAATATCTGGCGGGGAACGATGAGCGATGCGGAGGGCCGGTTCAAGCTGGAGAACGTACGGCCGGACCAGACGGTGTGGATTGCCTACTCGCAGGCGTCCCGGCTGTACGGTTTCTTAGTACTCCCGGCGACGACCCCGGGCGAGCCCATCAAGGTGATCCTCAATCTCGGCGAGGCCGACCTGGAAGGGCGCGTCGTGGGAGCGGACGGCAAGCCCGTCGCCAACCGGAAGGTCGAGATCGTGGTGACTACGTCGGACGGGATTCGCTTCCCCCTGGACTACCAGCCCGAGACCGACGCCTATGGCTACTATTCGCACAGCAGCGTGCCTTCCAGCGAGGGGCTCGTGATCGACGCGAGGCTCGTGGAGACGAACGACAGCCGCGAGTCTTTTGCCACAACTCCCATGAAGATCCGCGTCAATCAGTCCTTCATCGAGTTGCCTGTACTTGTGGCGGCTCGTCAGAAGATCCAGCCGGACTTCGACCGCAACATGAAGGACGACGGGATGCTGCACTGCAGCGGCCAAGTGCTGAATGAGGCCGGCAAGGCCATCCCCGGCGTCAGGGTTCATTTGAGTTTCGACATGCCGGGCCATATGAGCACGTGGATTCGGGATGCAATGACAGATGAGCAGGGACGCTGGCGTCGCTCCATACCGCCTGAGTGCATGGGCCTGACGGCCGAGTTCAGGCATACCGAGTATTACCTCGATGAATCACGGGGCAACCCTTCGCGGGAGGAACTGGCCGCCGGGGCTCACATAATCACGATGAAGCATGGCCTGCGTCTTGACGGGAAGGTCACAAACGAGCAAGGCGAGCCCGTGGAGAATGCACTCGTCTGCGGCAGCCGGACGTCTTCGGCTACGCCGAGCCCATACAACCAGATCATCGAAGACTCGGGCATGGCCAGAACGCTTCGTGACGGCACCTTCTGTATTCGGGGGCTGTCTCCGGGGGCCAGGAACATCATCGTATACCCGGACCACTATGCTCCAACCATTCAACCCGTGGATATCCGTGAGGGCATGGCCCCCGTGTGCGTAATGGTCAAGACAGGCCGGACCTATCGCGGCCAGGTCGTGGACGCTCGGGGCGCTCCGATGGAGGGGATTCGCATTGGGACCAGCCGGTGGGAGGTGGGCAAAGAGTGGTTCTGGATGAGCCGTTTGAGCACGACGGACGTCCAGGGGATGTTCGCCCTGACGAACCTGCCCGAGGGACAACTTCGGATCACGTTCGGCAGAAAGAAAGGGTATCTTGGGTTCAGCAAGGACTTGGCTGCGGACCTGTCGCAGACCGAAAGAGTGGTGATGTACAATGTTCCCACCTTCACCGGCAGAGTTGTCGATGCCGACACGAATGAGCCGGTCACGGACTTCAAGGTTGTCAACGGCGTCCGCTGGGACAAGGCTTCGTCCCTCGATTGGAGCCGCTACTATGGCGACTCCATCAAAGATCCCAACGGCGCTTTCACTCGTGAGTGGGCCGGATATGCCGTTTCCTCTCCGTCGTCCGTCGCCGCGTGCATCAAGATTGAGGCAAGAGGCTATGTGACGTCGGATCCTGTGCTGCTCGAACTCGGCCAGGCGTGTCCGCCGCTTATCATTCGCCTGAAGAAAGGGACTCCCCTTGCCGGAATTGTTCTTCAGCCCGACGGCGTTCCTGCGGTCCAGGCTCAGGTCGCGCTGGTGCGGGAAGGGGAAAGAGCCTTCATCGATCGCGACCAGTTCTCGGCCGACAGTTTTGCCCAGCAGGCCGAGATTGTGACGACAACGGATGCGGAGGGCCGGTTTGAGTTGCCTCCGGGAAGCGAGCAGGGATTGCTCGTCGCGGTGCAGCGCACGGGCTATGCACAACTCCAGTCAACCGCGTTCAGCAGTGGGGCATCCATTCGCCTGCTGGCATGGTCACGCGTGGAAGGCGTCATCGATCGCTCCGGCGTAGCTGAAAAGGAGATTGAAGTCGCTTTGTACACGCTGGGGGAGAGCAGTGATAGACGGACGCCGGGCATCTATTGGTTGACTGGTCGCATGACTCCCACCGGCAACACGTTCACGGTCGAGTGTGTGCCCATCGTGCCGCTGGCCGTCGGGCGGATAAGTCGGTACGAGATGCACGACGCTGCCTATCTTGTGCCCGAACCCGGCGAAACGTGCCAAGTCAAGATCCGCGCACACGGCCGCCGCGTAATCGGCCGGATCGTACCGCCGCACGGACTCCCGCAGAACCAGTCGGTGGCGCTCGCCGATCCACGTCGCGTCCATGCCGTTGCCTTTAGAGCCGACGCTCCAGAGGAGATCCCCGCGGCCATCGCGGTAATCGACGAACAGTCCTTCAATTGGCTCTGGCAGGACAAGGAGGACGCGTACAGGCCTTCTACGACTCTGCGAAAGCGCCACATTCCGACAATCCAGGAAGACGGGTCCTTTGCGTTCGACGGGCTCGCTCCCGGCACGTACGAGTTCGTCGTCAACTACCACGCCCCCTTGGGCGAGAACGTCTCCTGCGGGCGCGGCGTACTGCAGGCAGTCGCCGTCAGCCGGTTCACGGTGCCCGACGGCAAGGCCGCGACCGCGCTCTCGGCGCCCGACGTCCATCTGAGTCTGCTCACCTATCCCAAGGCGGGCGAAGCCGCCCCGCTCTTCGAGGCCGGGACGTTCGACGGCGACACGATCCGCCTGGCGGACTTCCGCGGCAAAGTCGTGCTGCTGGACTTCTGGGCCACGTGGTGCCGGCCGTGCGTCGCGCAACTGCCGCAAATGCAGCAACTTCATGAGGAGTTCAAGGCGGACGGCAGGTTCGTCATGATCGGCATGTCGCTGGACTGGGATCTGGAAAAGGCCCGGGGCTTTCTGGCCGAGAAGCAGTTGAAATGGCCCCAGGCGAGCCTCGGCAACATGGATACCTCAACCATCGTGAAGCAGTACGGCGTCGGCAGCATCCCCGAGACAATCCTGATCGACCCGCAAGGCAAGATCCTCGCCATGGGCGGCGAGATGGATGAACTCAGGCAGAAGGTCCGGCAGGCCCTGTCCGACGGTGCGAGGGATTAAGACTCTGCTTCCGTGTCGTCGTAGGGAAAACCTCATCATCCGCGATGAACCCACGCCCGCCGGCAAACGAAAAGGGGCACGTGAACGAGCAGGAAACGGGGGCATCGTGGCGCGAGCGATTTGGAAAGCGGTGGTTCGGTTCGGGCCGGTGGGCGTGCCGGTGAAGCTGTACAGCGTCGAGAAGGACGTGCGGCTGCACACCCACCTTCTCCATGACGAGGACCGCGAGCGGCTCCAGCAGCGGATGGTCTGCTCGCAGGAACAGACTGCCGTCGGCCGGGGCGAGACTGTCAAAGGCTACGAAGTCGACGAGGATCGGTACGTCGTCGTCCGTCCGGACGAATTCGACGCCCTGGAGCCCGAGGGTTCGCGGGAGGTCGAGGTGACGGAGTTCGTCGACGCCGACGACGTGGACCCCCGCTATCTGGACCGGACCTATTTCCTCGGGCCGGACAACGACGAACAGACGTACGTCAACCTCGCGAGGAGCCTGGAGCAGGCGGGATTGGCCGGGATGTGCCGATGGGTGATGCGGTCGAAGGCCTATGTCGGCGTGCTCCAGCATCGCGGCGGGCTGCTGAGCCTGACGACCCACCACTACGCCGACTAGGTCGTGCCGGAAGAAAGCCTGGACTTCAAGCGGGTCGAGCCTTCCCAGCGAGAGAAGACCGTCGCGAGAAATCTCGTCGAGGAACTCACGGAGCACTTCCAGCCCGAGAAATATCACGACGAATACGAGGCCAGGCTCCGGAACCTGATCGAGCAGAAGGCCCAGGGCAAAGAGGTGAAACTGCCCAAGCCGAAGAAGCCCGAGCCGAAGAGAGAAGAGAACCTCGTCGACGTCCTGGAGCGGAGTCTCACCGCATTGAGCAAGAAATGAGACAGAAATCAACATATCGCGACGCGACCTGGAACGGTGACAGCGCCTCTGGGAGCGCTGCCCCCAGCGCCCCCCGCATTTTCCACTTTGGGGCAGCATGAGATGAGGAACAGAAACCCAAACCGGTATTCGGACTCCCACGCAGGCGCCAGACGTCCCTTCATGCAGTCGGCGAGATCTGTTTGGAGTTCCGCCTTCAGGCGGGTCGAAAAGTCTTCCGGCACAGCCGGCTCTTCTCCAGAAAACCCCAGAATGCGGAAGTCGATCGGACTGTTGGACCCGCGTGAACGCGGATCTCCGAACGGGAGGGCCATGCGTCCGTCGACGAGTCTTCTTCGTATTCTATCATGCCATTGGCCCAAGGC
>JBDKUU010000075.1:0-15550 GCA_039679525.1 Phycisphaerales bacterium
AGGACAGCCTGGCTCTCAAACGTCTGATCCGCCAGGTGCGGGCGGTGAAATTCGCCAATAAGGAAACGGGCCCCGTGTTCACAGCTCCGGGAGAATCCCAGCCTCTCGACGCATCTTCCGAGTCCGAGGCGGGCCCGGCGTCCGCAGCCAAACCTGCGGCGACCGCTTCCGTTGCCGCCGATCCTTCGGCGTCCGTGCCCAGCAAGACGCAGAAGACGCTCGAAATGCTCCAGCAGAACCCCGGCCAGGTCCGCGACCCGCTCGACATGGCGGAGCTGTTGTTCCTCAGCGGCCGGCCCGCCGAAGCCGCTCCGTTCTACGCCAAGGCCCTCGACCAAATCAACAAGGTCGATCCTTCCTACGATGCGGACCGGGCCTGGATTCTCTTCCAGCTCGGCAACTGTCTCCGGGAAACCGACTCGGCCAGGGCCCAGGATGCCTATATGAAGCTCGTCTCCGAGTACCCCAACTCTCCCTGGACGGAATTGGCGAAGGCCCATGGACGGCTTCTCCCCTGGTACCAGAAGAGCCGATCCGGGCAAGTCGCCGCAGCGGCGCCCAAACTGTAGAACGCATGGCGAGAGGGAATCCAGGTTGGATGCCGAGAATGAATTCGAAAAGGATTTGGCTCTGGGAAACGATCCCACTGACCCCGAGTAACGAACTATGAACCAGCGTCTCACTCATCCATCGTCGAACGACCATCATCCCTCGTCCGTCCTGATCGTGGACGACGAGCCGCAGACCATCCGGCTCATGCTGGAGATCCTGGCCCGCAAAGGCATCAGCGCCCGGCTGGCCGGCGGGCGCAAAGCGGCATTGGACGCTTTGGATCGCGCCCCTTGCGATCTGGCGTTCCTGAGCACGCAAGCCGCCGGCGTCAAGGACTCGTCGAACGGATTCGAACTGCTGGGCCTGATGCGATCCGTCGCCCCGGAGATGCCCGTGATCATGATGGCCGGACATTCGGCGGAGTCGTCGCCGGCTGCATCTCTCCAACAGGGCACGCAGACGGCCATCCGGGCGATCCAGGCGGGCTGCCGGGATTTCCTGCTCAAGCCGCTGGACCCTCGGGCCGTCGAGGGCATTCTCGACGCGCTGTTGCCGAACCGCCGGGTGGCGACCGCGGCGCTGGCCCAGGAAGGCAATCATTGTTTGTATCAAATCGTGGGCAAGAGCCCTCGCATGCTCCAGACGGTCGCTTTGGCCGAGAGGATCGCCCCGACGTCGGTGCCGGTGCTGATCAGCGGCGAGAGCGGGACGGGCAAGGAGCTGATTTCGCTGCTGATCCATCACAAGAGCCGGCGGGCGATGGGCCCCTTCGTGCGGGTCAACTGCGCCGCGTTGAGCGACAGCCTGCTGGAAAGCGAGCTGTTCGGCCATGAGAAAGGCGCGTTCACCGGCGCCTACGCCGAGCGCAAGGGCCGGTTCGAGATGGCCAACGGCGGCACGCTGCTGCTCGACGAGATCACGGAGACCCCTGCGACGTTCCAGGCGAAGCTGCTTCGCATCATCGAGCAGCAGGAATTCGAACGGGTCGGCGGCAACGACAACATCAAGGTGAACGTCCGAATCATCAGCACGACGAACCGGGACCTGCTCCATGAGGTGCAGATGGGCCGGTTCCGTCAGGATCTGTACTATCGCCTCAGCGCCGCGAGGATCGTCGCGGCCCCTCTCCGCGAGCGGCGGGACGACCTGCCCGAGCTGATCTGGCACTTCGTCAACCTCTACGCCAAGGAGGCCCAGCGTCGGATCGAGACCCTCGACCCGACCATGATGGAGATCTTCGCCAAGTACCAGTGGCCCGGGAACGTGAGGCAACTGCGCAACGTGGTGCTGACCTCGCTGCTTCTGGGATCCGGGTCGGTCCTGTCCCTGGCGGACGTGAGCTGGCTGTTCGACGAGTTGCAGCCGTTGACGGAATCCAGGAAAGTCACGATCGTGGAGAATCCCAAGTCGGGACGCGAAACCCTGCTTTCCTCCACGCCCGCCTTCCTGCCGTCCATGCCGTCGGCCGACAGGCCCATGGGGCTGGGAGGCATCCCCCTGGACGAGATCGAACGTCGAGCGATTCTCGACACGCTGCGGCAGACCTCCGGCAACCAGACCCGGGCGGCCAAAGTCCTGGGGATCAGCGACCGCACGCTGCGAGAGAAGATCCGACGCTACCGCAGGCAGGAAGGCGCGGAGGGCCAGGAGGCCGTCGCGACCGTTCGACGGTCCCTGCTGCCGGTATCCTGACACGACACAATGAAATCTACTTTATCGAAGACGAAGGAATAGACAGATGGCCGAACCGGAAAAAACACCCGAGAAAGCAAAAGAGTCGGAGACTCCGCTGCCCGAGGCGAAAGGCCTGATCGCGAAGAACATGCCGATGTTGATCCTGGGCGGCGTGGCCGTGCTCCTTGCCAGCGCAGGATTCCTCGTCGGCCGGATGTTCGGCACGCGGGGCCAGGCCCAGACGGCGTCCGCCGCAACTTCGGAACAAGGGGCCTCGAAAGAGGACGGTTCAAAGAAGCACGGGGGCTCGGGCAAACACGGCGAGGGCGCGAAAGGGGAGGGAGAGACCTGGTACTACGAGCTCGAGCCGGTCGTCGCCAACCTCAATGAGCCGGGCGTCACGCGGTACGTCCGCATCACCCTGACGCTCGAACTCGACGGCGCCTGGCCCGCGGAGGAAGGCAAGCTCATCCTGGAGCAGAAGAAGCCGCTTCTGAAGAACTGGCTGACCCTCTATCTGTCGAACCAGACGATCGACGAAACGCGCGGCAAGACGAACATGCTCCGCATGCAGGCGAACATCGGCAGCCTCTTCAACGAGGGGATGTTTCCGAACGCGCAGCCCCGCATTACGAACGTTCTGTTCAAGGAGTTCGCGATTCAGTGATGAGCCCTTCCGTGGACCATCTGAGCAAGGCCCGAATGCGTCAGTTGCTGGCTGCCGTGGGCTCGGCCCCTGCGCCGGAACCGCCGGTCGGGGATGTCGCCCCGTACGACTGGCGGGACCCGCACTACCTGAACGCCAATCAGCTCAACCGGCTGGCCGCGATCATGAGTCAGACCGCGGCCCGGCTGGCCGACGTGTTCTCGCGGTTCTTCAACCGGGAGTTCGACGTGTCTCCGACCGCCATCACCCAGCATTTCGCGGGCGATTTGCGGCGTTTCTTCGATCCGACCAAACACTACTGCCTGGCGTTCGGACCGGACAAGGGTCCCTCCTGCGGGTTCTTCGCGATCTCCTCGCAGACTACCGCGGGCTGGGTCTCCTGGCTGCTGGGCGACGCCGATACGACGGGCGATCCGAACCGAACCCTGTCTTCTCTCGAGGAATCGCTCCTGTCGGACCTTGTGGCCGCGGCGCTGGAGGCGTTCCTGGCCCCCTTGCGGCCTCACGAAGCGCTCAAAGGCAGCGGGCAACTCAACAAGGGGCAGCCCGCCGTGCAGTTCGAGCGAACGAACGAGATCTGCCGGATCGCATTCCAGATCAAGGAACCCGGCAAGGAGGAGCCCTCCGATCTCACCTTCGTTCTGTCGTGCGGCAAGTTGGCCGCCCTGGTGGGCAAGACGCCGGCAGCGGCATCCCAAGCCACGCCCCAGGAGCTCTCCAGCATTCTGATGGAGCACGTCCAGCAGATGCCCGTCACCGTGACGGCCAGACTGGCCTCGACCGAAGTCGGGTTCCAGGACATCATGGACCTCGGCCCCGGCGACGTTCTGCTGCTGGACAAGCCGGTCCAGGAGACGATCGAACTGGCGGTCGAAGGCTGCGTCGCGTTCCGAGGCCGTCCGACCCGCTGTGGCGGACAGTACGCGATCTTCATCCAGGAGGCTCAGGCCGGCCGCTCCGCCGAGCCGCCCAAACCCAAGACATCTGGCGAACCCAAGAAAGGATAAGAATCACCATGGCCGACACCGCAACCGCAGAAAGCCCGGCCCAGCAGGATCAGACTCAGGCGACTCCGCAGGCCGACGGCAAGACCACGGCTCATTCCGTCGAGTACCCCGAGGCGCCGCAAGGGGCGACCCCGACCGGCAGCGGTCAATTGGACATCCTGCTGGACATGGACATCCCCGTCACCGTGGTGCTCGGGTCCACGCAGCTTCCGGTCCGGCGGCTCCTGCAGCTCGGTCCCGGCTCGGTCCTTCCGCTCGGGAAACCCATTGAGGCCCCGGCGGACCTGTTCCTCAAAGACTCGAAGTTCGCGGAGGCCGAAGTGGTCGTCGTGGACGATCGCTTCGCGGTGAGAATCCGCCAGATCGTCGGCGCCCCGGCCGCACAGGGATGAACACAGACAGCGTTGGATCAATCACAACCGGTCAATAATCGATAGTCAACGAACGTATGGCTTCAGACCAAACCATAGCGACAGGCTTGCCCTCGGGCGACGACGGTCTCCTGAACATCCCGTTCGCCTCGCACAGCAACACGATCCTGGCCCTCGGCCTGATGGCGATCCTGGCCACCCTGCTGATTCCCCTGCCGACCATGCTGCTGGACCTGCTGCTGGCGTGCAGCATCTCGCTGGCCCTGGCGATCCTCATCGTCACGCTGTCGTCGAAGGAGGCCCTGGAGCTGTCCACGTTCCCCTCCCTGCTGCTGTTCACGACGCTGTTTCGCCTGTCCCTGAACGTGGCCTCGACGCGATTGATTCTCCTCCAGGGCGACGCCGGCAAGATCATCCAGACGTTCGGCGGGTTCGTCGCCGGCGGCAGCCTCGTCGTGGGCCTCGTGATCTTCCTGATCCTCGTCATCGTCCAGTTCGTCGTGATCACCAAAGGCGCCGAGCGCATCAGCGAAGTGTCCGCGAGATTCACCCTGGACGCCATGCCCGGCAAGCAAATGGCCATCGACGCCGATCTCAACGCCGGGAACATCACCGAGACCCAGGCCAACGAACGCCGGGGCAAGATCGTCAAGGAGAGCGAATTCTACGGGGCCATGGACGGAGCCAGCAAGTTCATCCGCGGCGACGCCAAGGCCGGCCTGATCATCACGGCGATCAACCTCATCGGCGGCATCGCCATGGGCTATTCCCGCGGCATGAACGTCATGACCGCCATCCAGACCTACTCGATCCTGTCGATCGGCGACGGCCTGATCAGCCAGATCCCTTCGATGATCATCTCCATCAGCTCGGGCTTCCTGGTCACGAAGATCTCGTCGAGCCACAGCGTCAGCCAGGACCTTTCCAAGCAGTTCCTCAAGACCGGCAAGCCGCTGACGACCGCCGCCTTCATCATCGGGGCCATGGCGCTGGTGCCGGGCATGCCCAAGGTTCAGTTCCTGATCCTGGCCGCCGGCGCGGCGCTGGTCGGCAAGGCCGCGACCAAGCTGGAGAAGATGCCGGTCAAGGCCCCGCCCGTCGCCGGCGGCAAGAAGAAGGCGGACAAAGAACCCGTGGAGGATCTGCTCGACATGGATCGCGTCTCCGTCCACGTCGGCGTGCGTCTGATCAGCATGGTCGATCCGCGCAAGACCAACACGATCTTCGATCGCATCGGGGCCCTGCGGCGGCAGTTCGCCCAGCAACTGGGCATCGTGATCCCGCTGGTCCGACTGCGGGACGATCTCAATCTCGAGCCGAACGCCTACGAGATCCGGCTCTCCGAGGTCCCGATCGCCAAGGGGTTCCTGGAGCCCGACATGTTCCTGGCGATGGATTCCGGCGCCGTGCAGCAGAAAGTCGACGGAATCAAGACCACCGAGCCGGTGTATGGACTGCCCGCCCTGTGGATCTCCGCCGCGAAGAAAGAGACCGCCGAGCTGGCCGGGTACACCGTGATCGATCCGGAATCGGTGTTCATCACCCATTTGTCCGAGACGCTCAAGCGACACGCGGACGAGATGCTCACCCGCGAGGACGTGCAGGTCCTGATCGACAGGCTCCGCAAGAACCAGCCCTCCCTGGTCGGCGAGGTCGTCGGCACCGAGGGCGAGATCTCCACCGGCATTCTCCAGCGGGTGCTCCGCAACCTGCTCCGCAGCAACATTCCGATCCGCGAATTGACGGCCATTCTCGAAGCCCTGGCCGAGAACGCGTCCAAGACCAAGAACGTGAACGTGCTCACGGAAATGGTGCGAAAGTCCCTCGGCCGGACGATCACCGAACAGTACAAGGACGCCAAGGGCAAGATCTGCGCCATCGCGTTCGATCCGGTCTTCGAGCACCAGTTGACCTCCTCGCTTCGTCCGGAAGGCGGCGAGTTGATCCTGGGCGTCTCGGCCGAGACGGCCATCGAGCTGAACCGCAGGGCCGCCGACGCGTGGAAGTCCGTCATGGATCAGGGCCGCGACAAGGTGGTCCTCCTGTGCGACGCCCGGCTGCGGGCCCCCCTGGCCCAGATGCTGGCTCGCAGTCTGCCGATGCTCCCCGTCGTGGCGTACGACGAGATCGTGATGGGAACCGACGTGCAACCGATCGCCACGATTTCAGTTGCGCCCGATGAAATGACGATAAGGAGCGAATAAGGATGCTGCTGCCTATCCGATCCATCGCAGTCAGCGTCGCCGTTCTCTGTTTCTTTGCCATCGGAATTATCGGCTCTTTCGGCGGCCTGTCGCCCTACACCTGCTGCAAGCGGGCTCTTCTGGGTGCGACTGTGGCGTATCTCGCGGCGGGCGTCGCCGTCAGGGCCATCAACGCGATCCTGACCCAGGCCATCATCGCCAGTCAGATCAAGAAGAGGGAGCAAACGGGTGACGATAAGAACTAACGACATGCCCGAAACCACGGAACAACGCGTCGCTGCCCGGGCGGCGGAAGTAGCCACGGCCCGGAATGCGGCCTTCGGGGGGCCCGACAACGGCGACCACCTGCGGGCCGCGGCGGTGCGCGCCTACAACGGGTACAAGCAGCGAGGCATCGGCGACGACGAGATCGTCCAGTTGCTGCCGATGGTCCGCAAGATCGCCCGCCGGGCGGTCAGTTACATCAAGCCGCCTTTGTCGTTCGAGGACCTGGTCTCGGCCGGCACCGTCGGATTGCTCAAGGCCGCGAGGGATTTCGATTCTTCCCATCAGGTCGAGTTCAAGACCTATGCCTACATCCGGATCAAGGGAGCGATCCTGGACGAATTGCGGCGGGCCTCCCTGCTGCCTTCCGGCGTGAGCCGCCAGATCAAGACCGCGAAGGAGTTGTGCCGCCAGATCGCGGAACAGACAGGCAACGCACCGTCCGACGGCGAGTTGGCCGAAAAGATGGGAATCTCCGTCGAAGACGTCTCCGGACTCTTCGAGAGCGCGCGGGCCCAGCATTTCGTGTCCATCGACACGATCGACCAGGAACAGCCGGCCCTGGGGAGCCTGCTGGCCTGCCCCGATACGCCCGCGCCGGACAGCCAAATGGAAAGAGGAGAGCTCATTGAGCAGCTCAGCAAGGCGATGCGGGAGCTCGACGAGCGACGATTGCAGATCATCATTTTGTATTACCAGCAGCACTTGACCATGAAGCAGATCGCGGAAGTTCTGGAAATCACCGAGTCGCGCGTCAGTCAGTTGCACGCCAGCGCACTCTTCAGCCTGTCAACCAGATTGGAGCAGTGGAAAGATGACGGATAGCGATTTCAATTTCGTCCAGCCGATGGAAAACGTTCACAACGTCTACAACCTGACGCCGGCCAAACAACGGGAGGAGCGGAAACGCCGACAGAAGCCGCCGCAGGAACAACAACAGGAGCCGGGTGACAAGCCGCAGAACGAAACGCCCCAGAAACAGGCCCCCGACCGCAACGACGATCGGCACCTGATCGACTACCGCGCGTGACGGCGGTTCTTCCCGGGACGAGAAGCACAAGAGTTGAGAGACAACGGAATGTCCAAGAACAAACGACGTATTCTCAAGGCCGCCGAGGTCGTCTTGAGCGACCCATTTCGGTTGAGCATCGATTCGACCCTGGCGGCTCCCTGCGCGGGACCCCACGCCGGGGCGGGCGCTCCGACCGTGCGCCTCGTGCAGAACCATCCGGAATACGCCATCATCGAATTCACCTGCCCTTGCGGCAGATCCACCCAGGTGCGATGTGACTACGCGGCCGCCAATCCGCCGGCCGCTGCAACGGAGAAACAGAAATGACCCGAACCCAGAAATTGATCATCCTATTGTTCTCGATCGTCGCCCTGATGATCGCCGGGTGTACTACGCCGCAGAAGCCCGCCGCGGCCCCCAGGACCATCGACACCGAAGGGACCGCCAAGCGATTCCGCGACAGTCCGGCCGAGGGACGCACGGCGGTCGAATCCGCCATCGAGCTGTCGGAGAAATACGCCAAGCTGTCCGACCAGACGGTCGCGTTGAAGCAGGAGAACCAGCGGCTCACCAGCGAGAACGAGACCCTGCGTCAGCAGCTCACGACCCTGGACACCAAACTCAAGCAGACGCAGAAAGAGCTCAACGAAGCCAACAACCTGCTGGTCGAGATGCTCTCGGAACTCAATCAATGGAAGAGCAACATCCTGGGATTCCGCGGGGAGATGAGAGACGCGGCCAAGGCCCAGTTGGAGGCGTTGTTGAAAGTCCTGGAGATCCTCGGCGGCGAGGCCGAGGCGGGAGTCATTCAGCAGCAGCACACAGGCGCGCTGAACGCGGACGACAACGATGTTCCGAGCGTCCAGGCCCCGGCGCCGTCCGAAGGGAGCGAACCCAATGGAGCGCAGTAACGTCCGAGAGCTGGAAATGAGGAGAAGAGGGAGGGAAAGGCAGCAGGCCGGACACGCCTGGCGACGTTCCTACCTTCCTGCGTTCCTACCTTCCTACCTTCTGCTCCTGCTCACAGTCCTGACTCTGGGCTCGCTCTGCGGGTGCAGTTCCGCCGACGACAATGGAATGGCAGGCGCCTTTTTCCTGGATCCGAGCAAGGACCTTACGGCTCTCGGCCGGGTGGCTCTGGTGGAGCTGGAGAACACGTCCACCTACCTCCAGGTCTCCGGCGAGATCACCCAGGCCCTGTACCTGGAGATCCAGAAACAGCAGCTCTTCGGACTGGCGGTTGTCCATGCGGACGATCCGGCCTGGCACAGCCTGCAGGAGAACCTCGACACGCTCCAAGCCATGCGGCAACTGGTCGTCCTGCGCGAGACTCTCCGCAGCAACGGTCTGCTCGTGGGCACCATCACGCAGTACCAGCCTTATCCGCACATGGTGATCGGCCTGCGGCTCAAGCTGGTGGACCTCACCGACGGCCGGCTCATCTGGGCCACCGAGCAGGTGTGGGACAGCGCCGACAAAAGCATTCAGAAGCGAATCAAGAAGTACTACCGGGGACAATTGAGGTCCGGGACGGCCCCGCTGAACGAAGATCTGGTGATCGTCAGTTCCCTGAACTTCAGCAAATTCGTGGCCTATGAGATAGCCGGCACCCTGCGGCCGCCCAAGAAGAAATAGGCGTCGCGGCCGCGCGGAGAAATCACGGCCTTTCGCCGCGTTAGAAGCACATTTTTCCGAGGAAAGGCTAAAGATTCCGAGGAATGATGCGAAAACTAACTACAGAAGGGCCATGAAGGGGTCAGAACATGATTGAAAATATTCAGAATACTCTCGTCGGCCAGATGATGGGGATGAATACCCCGCCTCGCACCGACGCCGCGGGGCAGCCCGCCGTCAGCGACACGGACGCCACGCTTCAGGTGAACTTCGCCGATATGGTCAACCAGGCTTTGCAGGCGGAGGAAACTGACGCGGACGCAGTGGAGAGGGCCAGGGAGCTTCTGCAATCCGGCCGTCTCACAACTCCCGAGAATATCCAGTCGGCTGCGGAGAATATGCTGACCTTCGGCATTTGAAAGACCGATAAACAGGAAGATTGCGCCGCGGGGCCTGCCAAGGATGGCAAAACAAGGCCCCGTTTCTTTTTGCGCCGACAACAGGGACTCACAGAAAGAAGGGCTTCTCGCAGACCTGGGGGCGAGAGAGAATCTCAAGGCGGTCAAACGTAACAATCGAGGAGGATGCCGACCGGCATACGACTCAGGTCGGGCCTCGTGGAGGAAGTTTGCGGCGTCCCCTTGATGAAATCGCCGTATTCGCGGACCCGCACTCGCACGTGGATCGGCTCTTGCGGTTCCACCATCCGAGGCCTTTCCGTGCGGAGCCCCGGCAGCCGTCCGGCCACAGGCGGCATCTCACGAACAACGGATTGGCAACTCGTCAAGCTCAGCATCATTTCATCCCACTGATCGCCATCATACCACAGTGGCCCGCCTGGTTCAAGCGACGCCGGCTTCTTACGGGAGTCACGCGTGTCACACGCGCATTGCTCCCCTCAGAGTTCTCGTATTATAGGACAACCGTCCAGATTCGAAAAAAACAAAAAGGAAGTCTCCTAACACTCCTCGCTCAACATGGCCGATAGAGACAGTTGGCAACACACGAGCAGTACGGAGCGTCCGATGCACATCATCCTGCAATGTCCGCGATGTGGTTGCCGCTGGTGGCTGGACGGCGCGGCGGCCGACCGCCGTCTGCGCTGTCGCAAGTGCGGCTTGCTGCTCAAGGTCCCCCGCCTCGACGAGGTGCCCAAAGCGACCGACGTCCTGAAGGACGCCCAGAACGACGTTTACGTCGACGACAGCGGCAAAACCTACGGCTGACCGGCCCCTGCCACGATCCCCTGTTTTCTACTTGGCTTTGGCGAGAAACGCCACGAGGTCGACAGCCAACCTGTTCACAGTCTTACGCCTCCAGAAGTCGCCACCTTGATGAGTTCCCGAACGCTCACCGAGACTCGAACCCGTCGTCCGCCTCGGTCTCGTCCTCATCTTCTTCTTCGCCCTCATCTTCCATCTCTTCGGCCTCGCCGCTGGCGTCGACCTGCTCGTTGAAGGTCCACTGGTGCAGGGCTTCGATCAGCATGGCCGAGCCGATGGTCTGCGACGCGTCCTCGTTCACCTCCGCCAAAGCCCGGGCCAGCCAGTCAGTCAGGCCGGTAATCGCGTTGACGCAGTCCTCGAATTCCAGGTTCACCGGGTCGTCCGTGCCGACGACCGTTCCGTGCTCCCGCACATCGACGACCAGTCTTGCTCCTCGACGTGGCATGTGTTCCATGGGACAGTGGTCTCCTTCGAAAACGTGATCCGCAGAACTCGCTGCGCCGACACTCCCATTCAAGTCACGAACCTGCCTCGATCTCCGATGATGCCGCTCTACCGATTGCCGAAGGCATTCTACCGGCCGAAACGCAATCTGCAATCCAAAAGCTGCTCATTGCGAGGGGGAATTCCTTGTGCACAAGCGAATCCGGCGTGTACCATTTCTTCGTCCGCCCCGGCCCGATGTCCGTGACGTGAATCCGAGGGTGCGACAGGAGTGCGTTCGTGCGAAAGACCAGAATCATAGTGGAACTGCCGGAGTGGGTCGAATCGTTCCTCGCCCATCGGAGAGAAAAGCTTGACACAGCCGAGGCCCGGATGCGACTGGCCATCGAGCTGGCGAGCTGGAACATCGAGCGCCAAACCGGCGGGCCTTTCGGCGCGGCCATCTTCGAGGCCGACACCTGGCGAATCGTCGGGGTCGGGGTCAACCTCGTGGAGACGTCGAACTGCTCGATCCTTCACGCGGAGATGGTTGCCATCGCGGTGGCTCAGCAGGCTGTGGGAAGCTATGACCTGGCCGCGGGAGGCCGTGCCCGTCACGAACTGGTGACCAGCGTGGAGCCTTGCGCCATGTGCCTGGGCGCCATCCCCTGGTCCGGCGTTCGGCGAGTCCTCTGCGGGGCCCGGGGCGAGGACGCATGCGAGATCGGATTCGACGAAGGGGCCAAGCCTGCGGATTGGGTGGGCGAATTGAACAAGCGAGGCGTCGAGGTCAGCCGCGACATTCTGCGGGACGAGGCCCGGGCCGTGCTGAAACGATATGCGGAGAAAGGCGGCACGATCTACAACGCCGGATCGTGCGACTGACCCTGGGGCTCCGTCCGACTCACCGCGTTGGCAGTGAGTCGCTCAAAGGGGCCTTCGCTCCCGCCGGAGCGTTCGGGTCCGCCTTCGTCTTCGCCGGCGCCGGCGGCGGCAGCGGTGCGATGCCCAGATGCTTCTCGATGCGGGCCAGACGCTGGTCGATCTGCGTCAGCCTGGCGTCCAGGGCCGTGACTTTCGCGTCGAAGGCATCGAACTTTGTCGCGAGCACCTTGAGATCGGCCGTGAAATCCGAGAGGCTCCGCTCGGTCATGTCCATGTGCCGTTCCATGACGCGTTCATAGGCGTCGATCGCGCGGGACGCATCGGACTGGGCGGCCGGTACGCCGTAGACCTGGGCCTCGACCTCATATCCCTTGCGGTCCCGTCCGGTCGAGGTCGACAGGCTCAGGATGATCGCGCCAACAACGATCGCCGCGACAATTCGATAGACCCGATGATTCCGTGCCATCTGACACCTCTGCCCTAGCTTGGAATGAAACGAAGCGCCGGCGCGGCGACATCGCCACAGGCGCACCCTTGCAGTCAATATCGGCAGACGGATGGCGGGGATTTAGATGCGTTCTCGGACCTTCGCAGGAATCCGCGCCGGCTCAGTCGTGCACGTCGTCGGCCGGCACGATGGGCTCCCACTGGATTCGGTCGGCGCCGAGGATCGTGCCGGTGGCGAACGCCATGTCCACAAGCGAGATCTGGTAGTCGGCGAGAGCCCGGATCTCCGAGGTCTGGGCGTTGGCGAAGTTGAACTGGGCGTCGAGCACGTCCGTGCTGGTGCTCATGCCGACCTCGAACTCCCGCTGCTCGGCCTGATACAGGCGGGCGTTGACGATCGTGTTCTGGCGGGCGGCCAGAATCCGCTGCCAGTTCGCCTCGACCTGGTCGATGGCGTTGAGCACCTCGACCTTGATGATCTCCTCCCGGTTGGCCCGACTGGCAAGCGTCTGGCGGCGCTGGTAGATGGCCTGCCGCAACCGGCTCTTGGCCGGCTCGTTGCCGATGGGGACCACCATTTGCAGGCCCAGACGATGGCTCACGAAATCGCTGCCGGTGAGCATGTCGAACGACTCGCTGCGTGTCTCACCGACGCCATTGATGTTGTACGTATAGTCAAGCGTGGCCGCAGGAAGCAGGTTATTGCGCGCCAGTTGAACCGACCCGGCGTCTTGCAGAAGCTGTAGCTGCAATTCGAGCAACTCCATGCGGGAATCCATCGCCTGGCGTATGAGCTTCGCCTGCTCCAAATCGTAATGGACCGGATCCGGCAAGGTGCCCGGGACGATGACTGTCGGCGTCTGGACGTCCATACTGGCCTTGTTGATAACCCGTTTGAGTTCTCGTTCTCGGTCGCGCAGCGTGTTCTCGGCTACGATGATGGCCTCCAGTTGCTGCGCCACGCCGGACTCGGCGCGGATCACCTCGATCTGGGGCCGCTGACCCGCGTCGACAAGACGGCGCGCCCGTTCGAGTTGGGCCTGGGAGAGTTCGTATTGCTGGTGCCGCACTTCAAGCTCCCGCCTCGCGGCGTAAAGACGCCAATAGACGCGATCGATCGCAGCCAGCACCGTGATGATGTCGAGCTTCGTACGGGCACCGACGATATCGCGATTGTAGGCGGCAATCCGAATCGAGTACGTATTGACCCACTGGCCCGCGCCCCTCAACAAAGGCTGGCTGATGGACACGGCCAGCGAGGCCTCGTAAGCGGGATCGAAGGGCCTGTTGGCGTCGGCGTTCAGGTCTTTGGTCCGCGAGTCGCCGAGGTCGAAAGTCACGGTGCCGCCCGTCCGCAACGGCACTCGAACACCCGTGTCCACCTGAGTGTACTCGATCTCGGACGCGCCTACGGTCGGAACGAAAGTATCACTCACCAGGACCGCCCTTCCCTGAGGCTGGTCCGACTTGGCGAGATTGGCGTTCGCGAAGAACGAGGATTCGAACTTGGCCTCTTCCTGGCTGAGCTGCTCGGCCGCGATGGTCGGGCTGATGAGACTGGCTTTCAGCTCCAGGTTGTTCTCCAAAGCCAGGGCCCGGCACTGCTCCAACGACAATTCCAGCTTCTCGGGCGGCTTGTTCGGCTCCGGCGCGGCCTTGTTGGGGTCCGTCCGCTCAAGCTCCAGCGGCTCGATCTGGTCGATCTTCTCGCGGACCCGGGCCTCCAGGACCGGATCGTACGGATCCGTCGGCCGGCAGCCGGACGCGCTTAGAAATAGAAGGTAAGAAAGTAAGAAGGTAAGAAGGTAGGAGCTGCGCGACGAAACCAGTGACAGGGCAACCTTCTTACGTTCTTTCCTTCTTACGTTCTTACGTTCATCATTCATGCCTGAGCGCCTCAATAGGGTCCAACCGTGCGGCCTTGATGGCCGGGAACATGCCGAAGAACACGCCGACAGAGCCGGCGAAACCGAACGACAGGCCGATCGCCCACAGCGGGATGTAAGCCATGCTGAGGAAGTCGGCGTTGGGGATCTGCGCGATCATGGCCGTGAGCCCCTGGCCGATCCCGATGCCCATCAGCCCGCCGAACAGGCACAACACTACCGATTCGACCAGGAACTGGAGCAGGATCGCCGAGGGCCGCGCCCCCACCGCTTTGCGCAGACCGATCTCGCGAGTCCGCTCGGAGACCGAAACCAGCATGATGTTCATGATCCCGACGCCGCCGACCAGCAAGGAGATGCCGACGACGCCGCCGGCAATCGCGGTCATCGTCGCGGCCATCGTGTTAAACTGCTTGAGGTATTCCTCGATGACGTCCATGCGGAAGGTGTCGGGATCGTCCGGCGCCAGACGGCGGGTCTGGCGGAGGAAGAACTTCAGCTCCGCCTGAGCCTCCTGGGACAATTCCGGCTTGCGGCAGGCGGCGATGATGTACATCCAGGGGTCCCACAGCCGCCACGCGGTGGGGAACGGGATGAACACCTCTTTCGAGTCGCCCATCTGGCCGAACATGCCGGACTCCACGCGGGTCTCCACCACGCCCACGATGCGGTAGCTCCGCCGGTCGATGATGATCCGCTTGCCGACGCAATCCATATCGAGCCGCAGCTCGTCGCGCACGGCGGGCGTGATCAGGCACACCTGCCATCCGTTCTCTTCGTCCATGAGCGTGAAGGGACGCCCCAGGATCACGGAGCGGTTCTCGATCTCGTGCCAGGACGGATTGATCCCGGTGATGCGGGCGTTGTCGATGCTGTGAATCCCGTAGCTGACCTTCTTGGACCGGTTCGTCACCATCGTGAAGTTGCCGATGGAGGGACATCGCTCCAGGAGTCCGTCGAACTGCTCCGGATGAAAGCGGATCATTCGCCAGTTGAAATTGCGGAACCGCCCTTCCCGCGGCCAGTCCGGATTCACGTAGATCTTGTTCGTACCCAGGGTCTCGAAGTCCTTGAGCACCTTGGCCTTGAGGCCCGTCAAGGACGCGATGACGGCCGTGACGGACGCCACGCCGATGACGATGCCGATGGTCGTCAGGGCCGAGCGGGTCTTGTTCGCCCAGATCTGCCCGAGCGCCAGCCGGATGCTCTGCATCACCAGGACGGTCAACACCAACGGGGCCGTCAACAGCCGAAGCATGAAAGTCTCCTTCTCAGGCAAACAGGGCCCGAGCGTATAGATCTCTCTGAACAGAAAACT
>JBDKUU010000076.1:0-1534 GCA_039679525.1 Phycisphaerales bacterium
AAGAGTAATGCGGACCGGGTGACACGGCTGGAGGAAAAGTGGACCTTTATCAGCAAGACGCTGGAACGCCTGGAATCACAGAACGCGACAGCGCTGAGCCAACAGGGCGAGATCCTCGCCGCGCTCAGGGCAAAGGCGGCGCCCTGATGGATATAGGGGAATGCAGAGTACGGCATAGAGGACGGGAAGCGAATCACGCTTCCGCTGCCGATGCCGGGACCTCGCGGGCTGGTCTACAGCCTGCGGATAGAACAGAGAAAGAGGCAAGATCATGGCGATCAATTGGGAAGTAACGATCCGGGACGTGAAGATCGACGAAGGCCGGGCGGACGTGATTGCGACGCGGACGGACACAGAGAACCCGACTGTTACGAAGACCTACACGATGGAGAACACGCCGCTGGCGACCGTTCAGGACAGGGCCGCGGCCCTGGCGTGGATCAAAGAGCAGGTGGAGGCGGACGCTGCCCGCGCGACCCAGGTCGCCGCGTTCGTCGCCAACCTGGAGCAGACGGCCAAGGCCAACCTGGAAACATGGGAATCCGAAAGGACGTGACATGGCTGCCGAAGTCCGATTGACCAGCTACGACGCCAAGACACGGCGGTACGTGGCCGAATTGACAGTGACCGAGACTGACGCCTCCGTCCGCACCTACACCTGCGAAGGCACCTGGCAGGAGGGAACCGAGTCCATGATCGCCGGGGCCCTCTACGATCAGCACAAGGCATATCTTGCCGAGCAGCAGGCGAAGGACGCCGAGCGGGCCGCGATCGAGGCCAAGATCACGGACGAGGTAGCCAAGCAAGCGGCCGTCAAAGCGGAGGGCAAGTGACATGGCGGATACCGGATACAATTGGGATACCTCCTGGACCGAGGAGTTCTCAGGCACGCTCACGCAGGGCGGAACCACGGACGACACGTCGGCCGCGATCAGTCTGAAAGGCAAGGCGGCGGTCGCGATCAGCGTGGACGCCGACTACAGCAACCACGCAAAGGCCACGGGCGGTCTGTTCGTCCACATCTGCCGGGACATCAACGGCGGGGATTTTGAGGTCGAGGCGGACGGCCCCTGGTCCTTCGAGATGCCATTCACGCAGGCCGGCACGAACCGCCAGACGTTCGTTCTGGATGCGATGGCCTTCGGCCCGAGCTTCAAAATCTACCTCGATTGGGATAACTCGACCAGCAGTGCAGCCGTCACCGTCGTGACCAACTACAAATTTGCAACCATTCCGGCGGCCTCGGCATGATCGTGAAACCACCCAAAGGCGCGTACTTGAATCGCGGACACCCGCTGGCCCGCGGTCTGGTCGGTTGCTGGTTGCTGAACGAGGGGGTGGGGACGATTGTCAATGATCTGAGCGGGAATGCTAACGCCGGAACTATATCGGGTGCGACCTGGAGATCGGGTCGCTGCGGGAATTGCCTATCATTCGACGGGTCCTCAGACACTGTGACGGTAGCGAAGTATAACAATAGTTGGAACAACGGATGTACGATAGTCTGCTGGCTACAGGTGGATACCCCACCGGC
>JBDKUU010000077.1:0-15236 GCA_039679525.1 Phycisphaerales bacterium
CTTTGGCGCAGCAGTTGGCCATCACCGCCGCGACTGTCAGTTCGGTTCCGTGAGCGCCTGCCAATCCGCCGACGCATCCCCCGTATCCGCCTTCGCAAGACAAGGCGACATTCGATTCGCATCCTCGTACGTCGCCTTCGTTGTCGCCTATCGCCCCGCCAAGACGGACCGCGCTGCCTTGAACGAGAATGTCGCCTTCCACATGGCAGTCGAAGACGCCCCCCAAGCTGATGCCAACCAGCATACCGGTGAAGTAGCTGTCTCCTTCACACAGGATATGACCGGCGACAGAACAGCGGGCGATGCTCCCGGCGCTGTATCCTGCGATTCCGCCTGCACAAGCGGCACCCTTGCCGGCGGTCATCTTGGCGTCGATGATACGCAGATCCAGGACGGACGCCCCACGCCCCAGATGTCCGCACAAACCCAAAAACCCTCCGCCGTAGATTGTCAGGGATGTGATCGCGTGTCCCGCGCCGTCGAAGTGACCCATCAGATCGGGGATGCACGCCTGCGACCACGTAATCCCTTCAAGGTTGATGTCCCGCGTCAACCTATAGAACTGAGGACCGCTGTAATGACAGACGGCGCCCAGATCCTCGGGCGTGCCGATCAAGTACGGATCGTCCGACGTGCCGCTGCCGGCCAGCGAAGGGAGCCGGTAGTCAGGCGAGAGAAACGCCAACTCCGGATAGCTGCCTTCCTTCGGCATGAGCCAGAGGTCGCACGTACCGCCACTACGCTCGCCCACGAGATCCCAGCCGGCCGCCAGGTACGTCGCCGGATCCGTCATCTGCGAGGTCGCGAGCCCTATTCCGCTATCGCTTTGAGACAGGCCCGACTTTTCCACGTCCCAGAAGCAGTTCATTACAGCACTTGCTCCACATCCTGTTCCCACCAGACCCCCGATGCGATCGCCGTGGACTCCGGGCAATACCACGGCCGCGGAATAGCAGCATGCGATGCAGCCGCAATTGCACCCGACCAAACCACCGCCGCTTTCGACGTTCGGTGGCATCACAGCAATGCCGCCCGCGTAGCAGTTGGCGATGCTTCCCACATTGAGGCCCGCCAACCCGCCCAAGTCAGCACCTTCCTCCGCCTCACTGGAGACCCTGCCCGCCGCACAGCATTCGGTGATCTGGCCGTAGTTGATGCCCGTCAGTCCGCCCACGTACATGCTGAATCCCACGGCCGTTGTCTCGCAAACGCTCCGGCAACGCCGGAGTATCCCTTCGTCATTGTAGCCAACCAGCCCGCCCAGTCCGCACAAGAACGTGACGGCGTCCTTCGGTCGACTGTGCCCGACGGAGACGACCCCGTCCACACGGCAGTCCGTAATGCCTCCGCGGTCGCTGTAGCCCACAAGAGCCCCCGCATCAAGCGCTCCGCCCTTGATATCCACGTTGGTCAGAACCAGACCGCGCACGTAGCCAGCCCTCAGCTCGCCAATCAGTCCCAACTGTCCGGTGTACTCACGGACCTTCAGATTCAGGATCCTGTGCCCCCGTCCGTCGAGAGTGCCGCCAAATTTCTCGATGGGAAGCCACGTCCCCGCGTCGCTCATGTCGATATCCTGCACGACCGCAAAAGAGCTGTTCCAGTCTTCCGGACGCGCCATCATGCAGAGCATGTCGTTCGCATCACGAAGCACAAAGGGATGTTCGGTCGTGCCCAAGCCCGAGTAGATGCGTTCGCGACGATTGTCCATCGGCAAGCCGTCCGACAACTCCCACGTCAACCGGGGATAGTCGCAGCCGTCTTGAAGAGTCCAACAATCCGTCCAGCCGACGAACGTGCTGCGGTCTTTCATCTGAGCCGTGGTTCTGCCGAATCCGCCTCCGCTCCAAGTCTCTCCGGCCAATTCCATGTCCCAGAAGCAGTACCGAATGGACTTGGAGACGGACGCGTAGCACGCAAGACCACCGACGTGAACGCCCCCAGCCATGTGGCTCGCGGCATAGCAGTGGATGATGTCGGCGCCTGCGTCAACTCCCATCAAGCCCCCAATTCTCGTTTCTCCTGCTCCTGAGACGCTTCCTCGGGCATAGCAGTTCTCGATGCGGCCATGGGTTCCGTATCCCACCAGTCCGCCGATCATTCCGCGAGCGCCCGAGACGTCGCATCGAGCGTAGGATTCCTCTATGATCCCCGAATTGTTTCCGACGAGCCCGCCAACATCGGCTTCGCCATAGATCGAGCCGCTCACACCACATCTGAGAATATGACCGAAATTGTACCCCACAAGAAGTCCTGCGGGCCCGGCGTCCAGACGCCCCTCCACTCGCGCATCCTCCACGCGGAGATCCCGTACGCAGGCGGATGCGGCAAGGACGTCGAACAGTCCAAAGATATCCGATCGCGCATCGATCCTCAGATTCCGAATGGCATGTCCATTTCCGTCGAATGCGCCCCGGAACCCTGCTTCAGTCATGACCGCCGAGGTATAGACATCGCAGACGATGACAGCTCTGTCAAACATCCGTCCGCCCGGCTTGTTGGGATCCAAATCAATATCATCGGTCAGAACAAAGTTCTTGTCGCGGAAATCCTCGCTCGATCCAATGGCCGCCAGTTGCTCGGCGGTGGCGATTTGGTAGGGGTCGTCCGGCGTGCCGGAGCCGCCGGCAAAGGGGTGCGCAAAGATGGGCTTGCTTTCGGGATTCGCCAAGAGGATCAGGACCGCTGCACAGACGATCCGTGGCAGACAACGCAGGCACGGCACGCTCATGGGCTCTCTCCACTCTCCAACACCGGTGCGGCGCGCACCTGTCGTCTCGACCAGGGATATAGGGCTCCGCCGCTTCGCTCCGACAACAGCCCTGCCGCCACCGAAACGCTTCGCGGCATGCCGTCATCCGCCTTCAGTATACCCGCGTAGAGAGACTCCGGCAAGCGAAGTACAGATAGGAGGAGCTGCCAGTTGCCGGGGCAGAACCGTTTCTGCGACCGGATCTGTTGCATGTGACGCGGGGACAGAAGGAAGGGACGGACCGATCCGGAATCCGCCGCCTCGATGGGAAGCGTCGCTTCGCGACGGGCGGCGGGCATTTACCGCTTTTCGCCAGCAGCATGATGCAGGAGACCCCGCGTTTCGTTCGGGTGTGCCCTGCACATCCTCCATGCTGCTGGCCCAAAGCGCAAAATGCCCGGTCGAAGGCCGGAATCCGGATTGGTCCGTCCCTTTCCTTCTCCGTTTCGAGCAACTGTCTGAGCTTGAGGGCCCGGCTGGCCGCTGGGGGGCGCGCAACTACGGTCATGCACCCGGAGTTGCCTGCGGAGTCTACCCGGCCGCCGGCCCAAGCAGGTCCGCTGCCCCCTTTGGACAGTCCGATGCGCACCGATGTCGTCGAAATCCGAAACTCGAAGTTCAATCCAGGCTCTCGCCGTGCGCCGGCGTTTTGATCATTGGCGCTTTGGGTTTTGGATTTGTTTCGGATTTCGTGCTTCGAATTTCGACTTGGACCCGTCTCGTCAAAATGATCCCGCGGACCCGCCTAGAGTTGGTGGCGCTTGATCTCTTCCTGGGTGGCCCGCTTGAGGGTCCGCTTTTCGGTGCTGGACAGGCTGTGCAGTCCGTTGCGATGGACCTTGGCCAGGATCCGGTCGACCTCGATTTGCAGCTTGCGGCCTTCCTCGATCTTCTTCTCCCAGGAGCCCTTCCGCACCTTCATCGAGAACTTGCCCATTCTCGGCAGCAGCAGGACATAGGCGGCGCCCATGGCCATGCCGGTGAAGTGGGCCGCCTCGCCGCCGGCGTTGCCGCTCCGCGTGACCACCGCGAAGAAGGACATGACGGCAAATAGAACCGCCATCACGCGAATCGGCACCGGGAAGATGAAGAATACCGCAATGAAGTGCGGGAACAGGATCGCACAGGCGACCAGCAGGCCGTAGATGGCCCCGGAAGCGCCGACCATCGTGCCCGCGCCGAGAAAGCCGATGCGAGCCAGCAGCAGGAACATGACCCCGCCGGAAGCCCCGCAGATGAGGTAGAACGCCAGGTACTTGCGGCCGCCCCACGCCTTCTCCAGCGCCGGCCCCAGCATGTACAGGGCGAACATATTGAGGAAGATATGCGAGATGCGGGTCGTATCGTGGAGGAATTGGTACGTCAGCAGCCGCCACGGCTCCAGCGTCGTGGCCCACGAATGAGCGTCAACGGCAAGCCACCGAAAGGCGAAGTCGCCCAGCGGCTTGATCAAAGTCAGGAAGAACACCCCGATATTGACGATCAGCAGCCACTTGACCACCGGCGTGGCGCGAGGCAGATTGAAGCGCATCTGCGGCAGGCCAAAACGCTGCTGCCGGAACTCAGACTGTGTATAATCTCTGTCGTACAACCCCATAGCTATCTCTTAGCAAAACCCAGATTCCCAATCAAGGTCATTCTACCAAAATATCGGCAATTTGGCAAAATGTTCGAGGATAAATCTCGGGGGCGGTGTGACTCTGCGCTGCCCCTAGCGGCTCCGAACCGCCCGCAAACGCGGCACAGGGACCGATAAATCGTCGCGCACGACGAATCCGCCTCCCGCATCTACTTGCCTCCGGTGAACGCCAGTTGGCGGCAGTTCTCGACGGCCCGCTGAAGCGTCGTCATTAGCTGCGCATCTCCCTGAGCCTGCGCCAGAGCCAAAGCTCGTTCCTCGTGACGAAGGGCTTCCTGGTACTTGCTCTTTTTCGCGTAGCCGCCCGCCAGCAGATGATGCAGAGCGGCCGACGTGTCCACGTTCGGATTGATCTTGACCGCCCTGCCGTAATACGGCAACGCCTGATCCGTCTGGCCCTGGTCCGCCAAGGCCAAGGCCATGCGGTAGTTCGCCTCCGCGTGCTGAGGGGCAAGCTCCAGGACCCGAGCCAGATGAACCTGGGCTTCCCTGGACTTGCCCGTCAGGAGCAGGGCCTCGCCCAGGTGGAAGTGCAACCGCTCCAGGGTGTACTGCTCGTCCAGGTTGGCGGGCATCTGTTTCGCGGCCTCCGTCAGATGCCTTGCCCCTTCGTCGATCTTCTTCTGATAGAGCATCGCCATGCCCAGGTCGTAATGAGCCCGCGGATTGTGAGGGTCCAGCTCCAGCGTCCTGAGCAGATGACCCATCCCCTCCTGCGGCTGGTTCTTGACGTTGTACAGAAGAAATCCGAGCCGCTGATGGGCCTCGACGTTGTCGGGGTTGAGCGAGAGCGCTTGGTTGTACTCCGCGATCGCGTTGTCGGCGTCGCCGTGGCGGTAGAACTCGTTGCCGGCGCGGACGAACGAATGGTCGTTGAGGAACTGCTCGTTGATCTTGGCGATCGCGTCCGGCTTGGCGTTGACGAACTCCGGGATGTTGGCCGCCCGGTCGGGCGAGGTCAGGTGCGACAGCAGCACCGCCGGACTGGCTTGCCCGTTCTCGTCGATATGGGTCAGGCACAATTGAGTGTAGTCGGACCACGCCTTGGACGAGAAAGCCAGCCACTTGCCGTTGGGCGAGAAGCTATGCCAGGAGTTCATCCGGGACGTGTTGCACTCGAGCCGCCGGGCTTCGCCCCCTTCGGCCGGGAGGATGTACAGCTCGCTGTCTTTTTGAAGCAACATGTAGCTGTGGGCCCGGCAGAACACGATCCACTTGCCATCCGGCGAGTAGCGGCCGAAGTAGTTGCTCACGCCGTTGTTCGAGGCCCCGGCCAGAGGCTCGGGCGTGCCGCCTTTGCCCTCGTTGAACGGCAGGCGGTACAGATCGAACAGGAACGGCTTGCCGTCCTCGACGAACTCTTTGCACTCCTCGCGAGTCAGCAGGACCTTGCCCTGGCCCGCAGTGTTCTTGAGATCATACGCCCTGCTTCGGGCGAAGAGCACGTACTTGCCGTCCGGGCTCCAGCTCGGATTGCTCTGGACGTATTGGGGATCGTCCGCCCCCGGCAGCGGGCTGAAGGTCTTGGTCCGGCAATCGTAGACGCACAGGATCCCCTTGATCGGGAAGAACAGTTGCGAAAACGCCAGGTCCGGCATCGGCACGAACACCGATTTGTCCTTGACCGTGCTCAGGACGTACCGCCCGTCCGGCGAGATCTGCGAAAGCAGGCCGAACGTCTGCTCGCCATCCTCCTTGCGGTAGTCGTTCCACGTGATGATGTCGCTGGTCGCCAGGACCATCTGCTTTTTGATCGGGGCGATGACGTAGGAGCCCTTGCTGTTGGCGTAGTCGACGTCCATCGCGACGAGCCAGCCGTCCTGCGAGAACGAGTGGC
This sequence comes from Phycisphaerales bacterium, assembly GCA_039679525.1. Classification (GTDB taxonomy): domain Bacteria; phylum Planctomycetota; class Phycisphaerae; order Sedimentisphaerales; family Anaerobacaceae; genus PLanc-01. Next base: position 6,229 of record JBDKUU010000077.1, read on the forward strand.
AGTTGCCGCAGACGGGCAGGTTCTCCAGGATCACCGGCGGCCTCTGGAGCGAGGCGATCGATCCGAACCGCCAGCGAATCCGCGACGGGTCCTTGACCGCGTCGACGAAGGGCAGGTTCACCTCGCGATAGAAAAGCGGAGCCCCCACCTGGTCTTTCGATGTTCGGATGGCGAGGGTCGTCGCCGAGACGACCTGGACCGGCCTGCCCGGCTGCACGCCGATCACGAGCACGCGGGCGGCCTGCTCTTGGGACGCGGCCTTGATGCGCTCCCAGTCTTTCAGAGTCGGCATCCACTGTTTCTGTCGAGTCAGGCAGTCCACGGGAGGTTGCCCGCCGGCCAGTTCGACGCGGACCAACCACGAGGAAGCCTGCGGATTCGCATCCTCCCACCGGAATTCCGGAGGCACAATCTCCGGCGGGAACAGGGTCCCATCCCGCGGGTACATGATGCGGACGCCGTCAAGGCCGACGTGCTGTCGGTAGGCGGCCAGAATGTCTTCGGCCCGCGACGAGGAACGAGTCAGCCAGACAATGGCAACGGCAGCCACGGCGACGACGGCTGCGACGAGAATACAGGCGGCTCTCTTGCGCATGTACCACTCTCACCACACGGTCGATCCAACCAGCTACTCGATGGGCACAAGATGGCCCCACCACACGTGCTCCAGTGTAGCAAATCGCTCGCGGACAATCCAGAGGCAGAACGCAGTTCTCGCAGGATGGACTTTGACCCATGCAGTCAATCGCGGGACCGAAGCAAAGGATGCAATGCGGATGAGAGCTTCGTCACTTGGAGGAGGCGGGCGGGAGCTTTTCCGGCCGGATGCGGGAGAACACCAGCACCAGGACGATACCCAGGACCGACAGGCCGAGACCCAGAATCTGGGAGATGGTCAGCCCGGCGGTCTCGAACGGGTTGTCGTCGCGGAGCATCTCCAGGATGAACCGCATGATCCCGTACAGGATGAACATGACGCTGAATGTCACGCCCGGCTGGGTCAGGAAGCCGTACCGGCCGGCGAGTTCCGCTTTCTGCGACCGCCGCCAGACGCCGTACAGGATCAGCCCCAGGAGGGCCGCCCCGCCCGAGGCGTACAGTTGCGTCGGATGGACCGGCTCGCATCGATAGTCCCCGTGGAGGACCTGCTCCTGCTGGACGGGAGCAAGATATTTGAAGGGTTTGAGCCCGGGGAAGTAATCGCCCCGCTCGTCGGTGTAACCGAAGAACTCGTCGGGCAGACGCAGGTGCGGCTCCAGGCGATTGCGATCGGGGTCCGCCTTCACCTGGCTGTCGTAGGCGTACGAGCCGTACGGGAACCGCACGCCCCAGGGCAGTTCGGTCGGCTTGCCGTAGCAACAGCCGTTCAGGAAACACCCGATCCGGCCGAACATCAGCGCCGCCGTCAGCCCGATCGCCAGCACGTCGAGATAGTGCCGCATGGGCAGCTTGTGATATCGGATGTAGAGCAGGATCACCGCGACTGCCGCCGCGACGCCGCCGAGCAGCTCCAGCCCGCCGTTCCAGATCGCGAACAGGCCGCCCCAGTTGTCCCGGAACTGATCCGGGTAGTGAATCACGAAGAACGCCCGAGCCCCTGCCACGCCGGCGATCAACGCGTAGAGAGCGGCGTTTGTGATGTGCTGGGGATCCCGCGTGAAGCGGCGGCTCAGGTGGCGAATGATCGTCACGGCCGCGAGGAAACCGAGGACCATCATGAAGCCATAGCTCTTGACGGTCAGGTGAAGAATGGGGATCTCGAACAGCTCGGGATGCATGAACTCACAGGGGCTTCACAATTCTATTGTTTTCGTCCAGGACCACGACCTTGGGAACCAGCTCGCCGGCCTCGTCGGGCGTGCACAGAGCGAAACTGAAGATGATGATCACGTCTTTGGGCTTGATCAACTGGGCCGCGGCGCCGAGGACCACGATCCGGCCCGAGCCCGGCTCGCCCGGCACCGCGTAGGTCTCCAGACGATTGCCGTTGTTCACGTCGGCCACCGTCACCGCCTCGTAGGGCACGATCCCTGCCGCCCACAGGAGGTTCTCATCGATCTCGATGCTACCCGGGTAGTGCAGTTTGGCGTCCGTGACGTGCGCCCGGTGCAGCTTGCTCTTAAGTACTTTAATCAACATAGCTTACGTTGCGTCTTTTGCCCCTCGCATAGTGTTTTGACGCCTATTATATCCTACTTGGCCGCGGTGTCCACCACGATATTGTCTATCAGCCGGGTCGAGCCCAGTCGGGCCGCGATCGCCACCAGAACCCGCCCGCGGACCGGATCGCAGGGTTCCAGGCTGTCCGCGTCCACGATGCTCACGTACTCGGGCCGCAGAGCCGGGACCTGGTTCAAGACCCCGGTCATTTCCGCGGTGATCCTCGTCGCATCCCGCTCGCCGGCCTCGATCAACTCGGCACATCGTTGCAGCGACCGATAGATCACAGGGGCCTGGCTCCTCTCCTGCGGACTCAAGTACTGATTCCTACTACTCATCGCCAATCCGTCCGGTTCGCGCACCGTCGGGCAGACGACGATCTCCAGGGGCGCGTTCAAATCCGCGACCATCCGGCGGATCACCGTCGCCTGCTGGGCGTCCTTCTGCCCGAAGAATGCGAGGTCGGCGCCGACGATGTTGAAGAGCTTCGTGCAGACGGTCGTCACGCCGCGGAAGTGCCCCGGCCGGGACTGGCCGCACAAGGGCTCCGTCAGCTTCTCGACAGTCACCCACGTGCGGTTCTTTCGCGGGTACATTTCGTTGGGGCTGGGCGAGAAGATCGCATGGGCCCCGTGCCGCTCGCAGAGCTGGGCGTCCTTCTCGAAGGGTCTCGGATACTTCTCGAAGTCCTCTCCCGGCCCAAACTGGGTCGGGTTGACGAAGATGCTCACGACCACATAGTCGCAGCGTTTCGCCGCCGCCTCGATCAACGACGCGTGGCCGACGTGCAACGCACCCATGGTGGGCACGAATCCGATGGTTTGGCGCGCCCCACGGGCCTGGGCGACGAACTTGCGAATCTCCGCGATAGTCTTGGCTATTTGAATCATCTATGTGCTTCTCTCTGGCGTAGGGTGGGTTCTCAACCCACGCGTTACACGATTCGCACGCTTATGACGCGTGGGTTAAGAACCCACCCTACGAATGAATCACCGGTTCTGTCGGGGTCGGAAGGTACGCCCGGACCTGGCGAACCACATGGTTGACGATTTCCTCGGAGTACCCGGTCAGCCGGGACGCGGGGATGCGGATCACGGGGCACGCCTTCCACCCCGCGAAGAGCCGCTTGTAATCCGCGTCGAGGGCTTCGAGGAACTCGAGCTTCATCCTCTGTTCATACGGCCGATTGCGGCTGTGAATCCGCTGGAGGCAATTCGCGGGCGAATCCTCCAGGTAGATCACCACCGACGGCGTCGCCGCCTTCTGCGCGAACGGCGGGTAGATCGCCTCGTACAGCCGCAACTGATCAGCGTTGAGGCACCGCCTGGCGTAGATCATCTCTTTCTCAAAGACGTAATCCGTCACAAACACCCGGTCTCTCGGGAGGTTTTCGGGACTCAACTGCACCGCCCGATTAACCAGGAAATAAAGCTGACAATCCAGGGCCAGCTCTTTTTCGCCGGCGTAGACCGTGGGAAGAAACGGGTTGGTATCGTAGGGTTCGAACAAAACGGTCGCCGACAGCGTTTCTGCGAGCTTCTTCGCCAGGGTGGTCTTGCCGACCCCGATGACGCCGGAGATGCAGATCAAACGCGGGGCCTCGGGATCGAGAAAGAAATCCCCGCCGGCCAGGCGACGCGACAATTCGCTCACGGACTCCTTGAGCACCGGATGAACCAGCTTCGGATTGAGCTGGCAAAGCCCGTCGAGGACGAACGACCGCAGGTGCATCTCGGAATGCGGCACCCTCAGTCCCGGCTCATCGAGCACCCGGTCATTGAAGAGCAGCAGATCCAGGTCGACGGGCCGAGGCTCCCACGAGGTGTTGGGGCGCCGGCCGAGGGCCGCTTCGACAGCCTTGAGCTTTGCCAGAAGCTCCGCCGGCTTCAGAGGCGTCCGGATCTCCGCCACGCCATTGACGTACTTCGGCTGATCCATTCCCCCCAGCGGCAGCGTCTCTTTCAGATCGCTGACGCGGGCGACCTCGACGCTGCCGTTGCCGCCGAGGATGCGCAACGCCTCCCGGATCGATCCTTCCCGATCCCCCAGGTTGCTGCCCAGTCCAATATAAGCCGTCGCCCGCTCAGTCATGCGAGCTCCTCCTGAACACGCGGGTCCCATCCATCCATGGCGCCCCGAAACGGGGAAATCCGAATATCGAAATTCGAAATCCGAAACAAGCACGAATGACCAAAACCCAAATGATCGAAACGACACGTCCGACAAGCGCCAGCGTTTCGGTCATTGGAATTTCGGTCCTTTGAATTTGTTTCGGATTTCGTGCTTCGGATTTCGGATTTCTCGTCATGACACCCGCCTCACAGCTTCGCGAGGCGGTCCAGAGCCTCTTTGACATTCTCGGGCTGGCCGAAAGCCGTCAGTCGCACGTAGCCTTCCCCCGCCGGCCCGAACCCGGCCCCCGGCGTACACACGACATTCGCTTCGTTCAGCAGCCTGTCGAAGAACTGCCACGAGCCCACGCCCTTGGGCATCCGAACCCAGATGTACGGAGCGTTGACGCCGCCGTAGACCTTGTAACCGATCTTCGTGAGGCCTTTGCGGATCGTGGCCGCGTTGGCCATGTAGCTGTCGATCGTCTGCTGGACCTGCTTCTTGCCTTCCGGCGAGAAGATCGCGGCGGCCCCGACCTGCGTGATGTAGGAGACGCCGTTGAATTTCGTGCAGTGGCGGCGTTTCCAGATCGGATTGACGTCCACCGGCTTGCCGTCCTTCGTGTAGGCCTTGAGCTGCTTGGGCACGACGCTGTAGGCGCAGCGGACGCCCGTGAAACCCGCGGTCTTCGAGCAACTGCGGAATTCGATCGCGACCTCCTTGGCCCCCTCGATCTCGTAGATCGAGTGCGGAATCGCCGGGTCGCTGATGTAGGCCTCGTACGCGGCGTCGAACAGGATCACCGCTTTGTTCTCGCGGGCGTATTGCACCCATTGGGCCAGCTCGGCCCTGGTCGCCACCGAGCCGGTCGGATTGTTCGGGAAGCACAGGTACACCATGTCCACAGGCATCGCCGGCGGCGCGGGCACGAACCCGTTCTCCGCGACCGCGGGCATGTAGACGATCCCGGCGTATTGTCCCTCGTCCCCGGCGGACCCGGTGCGTCCCGCCATCACGTTGGTGTCGACGTAGACCGGGTACACAGGGTCGGCCACCGCGACGATGTTGTTGACGCCGAAGATCTCCTGCATGTTCCCGGTGTCGGACTTGGCCCCGTCGCTGACGAAGACCTCGTCCAGGTCGACGCTCACGCCGCGAAGGCCGAAGTCGTTCTCCACGATGGCCTTGCGGAGAAACTCGTAGCCGATGCCGCTGTCCTCGTAGCCGTGGAATGTCTCCTTGCGGCCCATCTCGTCGACGGCCTTGTGCATCGCTTCGATCACCGCCGGGGCCAGGGGCTGCGTCACGTCGCCGATGCCCATGCTGATGACCCTGGCCTGCGGATGTTCCTGCTTGAACGCGCGAACGCGCCGGCCGATCTCGGGGAACAGGTACCCGGCCCGGAGCTTCAAATAGTTCTCGTTGATTCGGATCATGGTTTTATCGTCCTTCTCGTCGCCGCGACGGCGGATCGTGAGGTTGTTCGGTCGAATCAGGGTGAGCATTCTATGACTCGCCCGGGGACGCGTCAAGACTCAACCCGAAACGCTCCTTGCAGGACGGACCGATGGCTCCGCTGGTACCCCACAAAGCGATAAACGCACGCCCCGAATACGACCGGCCCACGATGCCTGTGCAACTGCGGCTGTGCACCCGCCTCTTGCCGGTCCCGGAAAAAAACCTTGCATTCCCGGCCGGGGCCCCGTATCATGGCTCGCGATGCTATTGGGGGTCCAGAGCATACAGCAAGAAAGACCGGGAGCATCGTGGATGCTCGCTACGACGTGTTGATCCTGTAGATGGTCTCAATATGCGCGGACGGTGGAGCACGCGGTTGCCCGACTCTGTCGGGCGGCGGGCGGGCTTGATCCCTGCGCGGAAGGAGCACACAGAACCTATGATACTCGCATTGCGGATTTCGAGCATGCTGGCCCTGGGTCTGGGATGCGTCCTGCTGATCGCGACGGGGATCTGCCGGTGGGCCGGCGACCCCGAACCCGCGTGGACATGGGACACTGACGATGGACTTGCCCACAGCGGCCAAGCCGCCGCGGACTCACGCGCAACCTCTCTTCTTGTCGCACAGGCGGAGGCTTTCGCAGCCCATCTGAAGCCGGCCGCCAAACCCGAGACGGCGTCGGAACCGATGCCGGCGACGGACTCCGCGCCGCTGCCTTCCGCGTCTGTCGCGACGGCGGCCCTCAAACTGCACGCGACAAGCTGCTATCCGGATCAGCCGGGCAAATCGATGGCCCTGGTGTCGGGCGTCGGCGACGAGCCGCAGGACCCCAACTGGGTCAAGGAAGGCTCGCAGTTCGGCTCCTTCCAGATCCACGAGATCCGACGGGGCGGAATCGTCTACCGCCAGGGCGACCAACTGCGCGAGGTGGCCATCGATCACAGCGTCGAACGCCCGAGCATCGTCCGCGACGCGAGCCTCGGCCTGCAAAAGGTCAGCGCCGCCATCGACAGTCCGGCCCGGCCCCTCCCCACGCCGGCAGGTCCCAACGACATCACGATCAACGGCAACTGATCGACGCCTTCCGACAACCTAACGGAGACGCCAAAATGAAATACATTTGTCTTTCGCGTTTGAAAAATGCGGCGAAGTCCATCCTCGTCCTCGCGGCGGTCAGCACGCTCTGTAGCTGCGCCTACGACTCGGACGCCACGGACGGCCGCCTCAACGACAGCGGACAGCGGGTTATCGATCTCAAGGAGATCACGCCGGACCAGGCGCAGACCTTCCTGTCCAAGCTGGAACTCGGCGAGGTCTCCGTCGCGACCCAGGGCAACGCCGTCGTCGTCCACGGCACGCCCAGCGATCTGTACAGAGCCGGCGTCGTGATGGATCTGGTGGACACCCGCGAGGAGTTCTGCATCGAGACGCTGGCCCCGGCGTCGAACGCCGGGATCGTGCCGCCGAACGATCGGACCGCCGCGTTCCTCGGCGACATCGCCATCGGGACTTTCGCCAATCCTCCCCAGGCCGGCGAGCGGACCCGTGCGATCGTCGACCTTCACGGCTCCTCCGTCGTCGCGATCGTGCCGGCTCGCGTCCAGAGACCGCTGCTGGCGTTCATGAAGGCGGCCGCCATGGCCCCTCGGCAGACGACGGCCCCCGCGCGGCGCGAAGCCTCCGAGGAACTCACGAAGGCCGCCGACGCCAACGAGCCGGCCGATGCGTCGTCGAGGCAGACGATGTCAATTGCGTCGGACGCACCGTCCCAAGCGAAGGACCCGAACGAAACGTCCAAACCGCAGGAGACGGCGGCGGTAGTCGCCTCCGCCGCTGAGACCGGTTCCTCCACGGAGCCCAATGCCTGCGAAAGCGCCGATCGCCCCGCCGCGAGCGCGACAGCATCGCAACCCCCCGCCAAGCCCGCGGCCAAGCAGTCGTACGACCTGGCCCCGCTCGCCAACGGCGACGACGTCCTGCAGCTCGATCTGCCGGACCAGGTGGAAGTGATCCAGTTGCTCGACCTGGCCGCCGAATACCTCCACATCGATTACATGTACGAGCCGGAGAAGATCCGCGGCCAGACGATCTCCCTGCGGCTGCACGGCAAGCTCCAGGGCGACATCCGCGTCAAGGACCTCTACCCCCTGCTCGAGTCGGTGCTCAAATTCAAGGGCTTCGCCATGACCCGTCACAAGGACAATATCGTGACGATCGTGCCGACGGCCAACGCCCTCGAGGCCGACCCGACCCTGGTCGATCCCAACGCCGGGACCGGCCTGAACGCCGGCGACATGATCGTCACGCGGGTCTTCCATCTCCAGCACGTCAATCCGGCCAGCGCGATGACCCTGCTGGACAACATGAAGATGAGCGTCGCCTCCTCGATCGTCGAGGAGACCCGCTCGCTGATCGTCACCGGCTACGCCCATCGCATGGACCGGGTCGAGCGGCTGATGGAGATGGTGGACCGGCCCGGCCGCCCGAAGGAGTTCCGCTACCGCGAGCTCAAGCACACCACGGCCGACGCGCTGTGCAAGAAAGTCGAGATGCTCGCATCGGAATTGCAGGCCTCTCCCTTTGAAATCGCTCCGATGGACTTGCGGTCCTCGTCCGGCGTGCAAGTCCGCGCTCCCCTGGCCCCGTCGTCCAATGGGCCCCTGCGGACCATCGACGGCGACAACTCCTCGGAGCCGATCGAGCCCCGCACGGTCTACCTCGACGCCGACCCGCGGACCAATCGCATTTTGATGGTCGGCCTCCCGGAGCAATTGGCTCTGGTCGAGGAGGTCATCGACGCGATGGACGTGGCCCAGCAGGACCTGCGGGTGTTCAAGTCCTACGAAATCAAGCATGTGGATGCCGAGGAGGTGAGAAAGCACCTCGTCGAATTCGACCTCGTCGACGAGAAAGAGGGCGGACCCCAGATGCCCACGCTGAGCGTGGACCCCGCCGCTCCGGCGGTGCAGGGGGATTTGAGATCTGAGATGTCAAATCTCAAATCCTCCTCCACGGACCCGCAGAAGCCGCAGGTGTCCGTGCTGGCCGCCAACAAGTCGCTCCTGATCAACGCCACGCCGCTCCAGCACGTGCGGATCGCCCACGTGATCGACTACGTCGATGCGGCCCCCCGCCAGGAATCGATCCCCTACGAGATCTATTTCCTCGAGAATCAGGACCCCACGCACATGGCGGAAGTCCTCCACCAGCTTCTCCAGGAGAGCGTCGAGGACAAGGACGCCAAGATCGAGAAGGTGGTCCGCAAGATCGACGAGGA
>JBDKUU010000078.1:0-2307 GCA_039679525.1 Phycisphaerales bacterium
ACCTCGCGGAAAACCTGATCCACGGAGGGACCGTACAGCAAATACAGGTTGGGCGCTAGTTCCACGCCGCTCGCGCCCTTCTTGCGCCCGCGCAGCCGCTCGCCGGGCTTGAGCCGGATCGCCAGCCCGAGGTTGAACCCGTCGGCGGTATCCTTGCCTTGGCGGAGCCGGACGAAGAACGCGCGGTTGATTCGGACAGCGCCGCCAGTCTTGTTGACCTTGACGTTGACGCCCCCGGTGCGGCGCGCACCGTCGAAGCTCTGGCCCGGCGCGAACCGGGCAAGGGAGGTCGGCCGGAACCGAGCCGTCACCGTGGCCGAGAGATCAGCTTCCGTGGCTTGCTTGGTGACGCCGAAGCGATCCGGGTCCTCGACGTATCCCGGCGGGAAGTTGACTTCCTCGCGCATGGCCTTGCGGAACTGAGGGACGGCCTTCCGGGTCGCGATGCTGTTGATCGCCAGCCGCGCCGCCTGACGGGTGGTCTGGGGCTGGCTGGACAGGAACTCGTCGATTTCGAGTAGGTTGACGGCGGCGATTCTAGCGGACATGCCCGCCTCCTTGGTCTAGCCCCGAGAGCGGGCCACGACCCACGCGGTCTCGCTGGGGCCGTCAGGAGGCTCTTGGCTATCGAGGGAGAACACGAGGCCCTTGTACTCCTCGATTCGCACCAGAGCGCCACGGGAGAGGACGAGCGGGGCTTCCCCGTTGGCGACCAAGGCGTCGGAGACCTCGGCCACGTTCTCGTCGAGGAAAATCAGGCGGTCGATCCCGTCGATGATGTTGGCATAGTCTCCGTCGAGATCGCCTTCGCGGGAGAGCTTGTTGTGGTAGCGGACGAGCAGGCCGGTGCCCACATAGTCCTCGGCGAAGATCAGCCCGTCCGGGTGGTCCTCGTCTACCAGAGTCGCGGCAACGCCGAGCCTTCCGTGGATGGCTCGGCGCGCGCGCGCTTTGATGTCAGCGAGAGACATCGGTTGTGCTGGCTTAGAGGCCAGCGTCCGGGTCGGCGTCGCCGTCGGTCCCGGCTTCGTGCTTCTGGGCGGCCGCGAGCAGGTCGGCCTTGGAGGCGTTGCCCTTGAACTCGACCGAGTGGAAGGTCAGGTACGCCTTCAACTGATCGACGGACTTGTCCGTGATCGCCACGTCCTGCCCGGCGTAGTCCGGCACAACGACGACTTCCGGTTCGCTGGCAACGACCTTCGCGCCGCCTTCCGAGATCGGATCGCGGTAGTGCAGCTTGCCGGTCGCCTTGGTCAGGCGGTCGAGGGTTTCCAGTTCGTCGTCGGTCAGTTCGACGACCTTCTTCGCGCCGAAACGGACGCGGCGTTCTTCGCCATCGACTTCACGCATGGTCGAGAACGCGACGAGGAGCAGCTTGAGATTCTTTGCCATCTGGCGGGTTCCTTCTTTCTTCTCTGGGCTGGAGGGCAGAAGGCCGGGGATTTCTCCCCGGCCTACCGTTTCAAGCTGGGGTTAGGCCGCGTCGTGGACCTGCAACTTGAAGCTGTTGTTCGGCTCCATCGGAACCGGCAGCGGGGCCGACTGGCTCAGGGTGTATTCCTTCGCCGGGTCGTCGTTCTTCTTGTCCACGATACGCGGGAAAATCCGCATCGGACGCAGGCCCGCGTTCGGGTCCTTGATCGCGCCGAAGCACTGGACGCCGCTGAGCTTGTTGCCCACGCCGACGACCGCGTTCGGGTCGATGTAGAAGCCTTCCGTCAGGGTGCCCGTTTCCGGGTCGCGCTGGTGGAAGAAGCCCGCGTAGGTCCAAATCTGGACCCGGTTCGCCGACTGGCCGCCGGACAGGATCGCCTTGAGTTCGGCTTCCTTGTCGTTGTCGCCCATCCCGAGGATCGAAGCGTCGGCTGCGGTGCCGCCGATTCGATAGTTGGTGTCGAGCAGCGCCTTGACATCGGCGTTCCGGTAGAAGCGGTCATAGGCTTCTTCGCCCATGATGACGTTCGTGATCCGGCCACCGCTGAGCTTGCGGCTCAGGCGCATCTTGATGTTGAGGTCGCCCAGCGGGTCGGCAGCCGACTCGCCCCAGCGCGCCGTCGAAGTCAGAACTTCGGTCAGGTCGGCGTCGCGGTTGAAGTCGATGGTGACACGGGGGTAGTCCTCGCCTTCGACGACGACGGCACCGTTGACGAGCGCCTGAGCGCACATCCAGTTGATCCGGTGCTCGATCATCTCCCGCTCGACGCGGAAGTTCTCGGCGATGGTGGCGTCATAACGCTGCTGGGGCGTCAGGGTGCCGACCACCGGCTGTTCGCCAGCCCGGCGCTTGAACTGCTGATTGATGTCGAT
>JBDKUU010000079.1:0-2556 GCA_039679525.1 Phycisphaerales bacterium
TGCAATTGGAGCTCGTGACGGCCTGGGCCCCCTTCTCAATCATCATGTTCTTGATCGCCAGGTAATACCGGGCCGAGCTGATGATCTCGTCCTTCGTCGGCTCGACGATCTTCCTGGCCTTGCTGAGCCAGTACTTCTGGGCCTCGCCCTCGGCGTCCTTCAGATTGACCGCCTGGTGGGCCTTCAGAGTCTCTTCTACGGTCACGGGGATCATCTCCGTCCCCAGCTTGGTCTTGACCTGCTCGGCCGAGCACGCGGCCGTCGAACCGACCGGTCCGCGAATGACCAGGATGCGCGTCCTTGCCATGTTCGGCCTGACCCGCAGCAGGCGGGCGGCGTTGTCCAACTCGCCCCAGTCGCTCGAGGGCAGCAGAATGACGCGTTTGCCCTGTTTTTGCCACGTGGGGAAGTACATCCAGCCGTGCCCGCTGAACGGCTGGGAGAAAACCGCCGTCGGCAGGCCGACATCGACGATCTTGGTCATCGCTTCCAGCGGCGCGTCGCCGCCGTGGCCGCAGAGGTGAAACAGGAGCACCGCGTCGGCCTCGGCCAGCTTCGGCAGCACCTTCTCCACTTCGACCTCCGGCACCATGTCGCCGCCGATGAACTTCACGTCGCCGAGCTTGTATTCGACGTTGGCGAGGTAGCGGTTGAACTTCTCGACCTCGTCGGTCGGCCGGGACAGGTAGATCCCGCCGGTGCGGCCGATGAACACCTTGTAGATCTTCACCGGCGGCATCTTCGGCGGCCAGTCCGCTTCCTGGTCCTGGGCCGCCGCGAACTGCGTGCCCAGCAGCACCGCCCCCGCTCCCGCCGCACTGACGCCCAGAAACTCCCGTCGATTCATCTGCTCGCTCACGGTCGTACTCCTTTTTTTGGGACAGGACTCAATCACCCGCCGGCAATTGACGGCACACTGGGGCTATTGTGTCGCGGCCGGGCGGGAACTTCCATCGTTTTCCGGATTTTCCGATTGAAACTTGCACGGGGGCCGGACAACGATGAGACTAGGATTATGGATCAGCATTTGAGAAACAGGATTCAGGGAGCATGCCGAATGAAAGGAATTCGCTGCGCCTTATGGCACATCGTGTTGGTGTGTCTGTCATTGACGCCGCTGTCTGTATGCGGCCAAGTACCGACGGAACCGGCAGACAGACCGGCAGTTCGCTACATGATCGTCGTCACCGGCGGCGAGCTGCTCGCCGGCGCGTACGCGGACGGCCACACGTTCTTCATCGCGAAAACGCTGCGGCCGCTGGGCTTGCAGTGCGTCGGCTCCCTGTGCGTCGATGACAAACCGGCGGACCTCCGCGAAGCCATGCGATTCGCCACGGGCACGGCGGACCTGGTGATCGTCACGGGCGGCCTGGGCCCCACCGACAACGACATCACGCGAGAGACGCTGCGGGGTTTCACCGGCATTCCCCTGCAGGAGAATCCCGAGATCCTGGCCGCCATGGCGAAGCGGTTCAACGTCCCGCCGGCCGAACTGCGTGCGAACCTGCGTCGTCAGACGCAGACGCCGACCCGAGGGACCTATCTCAAGAACGCCAACGGCACCGCGGTGGGGCTCGTCTTCGAGACGCAGAGCGACGTCGTGGCCGCGCTGCCGGGGCCGCCTCGCGAACTTCAGCCGATGGTGCGTGATGAGCTGATCCCTTACCTGAGCCGACGGTTCGGCACGCGCCCGCCCGGCGCGTCGGTCACTCTGCGATTCGTCGGGCTCGGCCAGTCCCAGATCGACCAGACGATCAAAGACCACGTCGCCCTCCCGGCCGGCGTGATCACGTCCTCCCAGTTCGAGGGAGGCCGGGTCGATTTCACTTTCTCGCTGCCCGGCGACACGGCCGAAGACCGAACCAGGCTCAAGGAACTCCAAGACAAGATCGTCGAGCATCTTGGCGACTCCGTCTACGCACAGGACGATACTACCTCCCTGGAGACGTGCGTAATGAGACTGCTGGACGCGAAGGGGACGACGCTGACGTTGGCCGAGATCGGCAGCGGCGGCGCATTGGCCTCGGCCCTCAACGGAGCCGACAGCACGCACAAGACCCTCATCGGAGCGTACGTCGCCCCAACGGCAGAGAGACTGCACCAGATGCTCGGCCATGACACGCAAGCCGGGGAAGAATTGAACGCTGAATCTCTTGTGCGCCAAGCCGCAGCTACCTCGGCCGGCCGGTGGGCGATCGCGGTGTCTGAGGTCCACCAGGATGACAATGGCGGCGCATCCGTGGATGTCGCATTCCGACAACCCGATGGCCCTGTCGAAAGCCGACAGATCCGGCTCTCCGGCACAGGCGAGTCCGCGAGAGCCCGCCTGGTCACGGAACTACTCGATCAACTGCGGCGCAAGCTGCGATAGGCATCCGCGCGAGGAGCAACCGATGCATTCCGATATACGAGTCCGAACCGCCGAGCCGCGAGACGTTGAGACCATCGCGGAACTCAATATGGCCATGGCCTGGGAGACCGAGCACGTACAGCTCGACCAGGCCACGCTCATCCGCGGCATCCACGCGGTCCTCGCCGACCCTACGCACGGGTTCT
>JBDKUU010000080.1:0-4465 GCA_039679525.1 Phycisphaerales bacterium
CATGCCCATCGCCTCCTCGGCCAGCCTGAGAATCCGCGAACGATCGAGATTCGCCACCTCCAGGGTCTGTTTCGAGGCCTTTTGCACGCCGTCCCGCACCGTCGCTTGCGCCGACCCCAGGACTGTACACGCGAGAATCCCGCCCGCCGCCAGCGTGAACCGAATCGAATTCCTCTGTTGCGTCGAACCGCACATTGTGTCACACTCTCCTGTGAAGGCCCGATCGATGTCGTCAAACAACAGTATAAGACAGCGGAACAATCAGGGAAAGCGACCTATGGAGCCGATGGGTATGAAAAACGCCGGGACAGCCGTGGCATTCGAGATTTTCCAGGGAATGCTCGTCACCTGGGAAGAGCTGTTCCAGGAGGCGGCGAACTTCGCCTCCGGAATCGGGCCCGACCGATTGATCGGCATCTCCCACAGCGACAATCACGGCAAAGGCGTCGTCACCGTCTGGTACTGGCGATGAGCATGCAGGGTGTGCCGTGCACACCACTTCGAGATTCAATTCTCCGAAGATGGTGTGCGTGGCACACCCTACGACTTTATTCAACGATCGCCTGGTGGGCGAGGGCTTCGAACTGGTCGTTGAGCGTAGCCTTGCCGCTCGGGCTGATCTGGGCCATGCAGACGCCGATCATCTTCTCCGCCGGGTCGATGAAGAACGTCGTGTACCAGTAGCCGCCCCAGCGATACGCGCCGACGCTGGTCAGCTCGCCCTCGCGAAGGTTCCGCGTGACGCCGAAGCCCAGGCCGAAGCCGAAGCCCTGGTTCAGGTCGGCGATCTGGTCGGTGGTCATCATCTCGACGGTCTTGGGACTCAGCAGTCGGACGCCGTCCAGCTCGCCCTTGTTGAGCATCATCTGGATGAACCGGGCGTAGTCCGGCACGGTCGAGCACAGGCCGCCGCCGCCGGAGCGGTAGTTGTGCGTGCCCGCGTAGGGGTAGGTCACCGTCGCCTTCATGGAGCCCTCGCCGAGGACGCCGTCGGGCAGCCGCGTGATGCCGCCGTTCGGATCGGCCCCGTAGACCGCCGCCAGGCGGGCCACCTTGCTCTCGGGCAGGCGAAAACCCGTGTCGTTCATCTTGAGCGGCGTGAAGATTCGCTTCTGCAGGAACTCATCGAACGGCATGCCGGAGGCGACCTCGACCACTCGGCCGAGCACGTCCACCGAGAGGCCGTACGTGAACGCCTCGCCGGGCTGGTGCACCAGCGGCATGCGGGCCAGCTTCTTCATGTCGTCCGCGAGAAAGTCCTCGTCCTGAATCAAGCCGTGGGTGATCCCCGCCTCGGCGTACAGCTTGCCGACCCGCTCGTCCCACTGGTAGGTCAGGCCGGAGGTGTGCGTCAGCAGGTGGCGGATCGTGATCGGCCGCTTGGCGGGAACGATGCCGTTCTGGGCCGCGGGGTCGCCCGGCGCGAGCACCTTGACGTCCGCGAATTCCGGGATGAACTTCGAGACCGGGTCGCTGAGCCGGAACTTCCCCTCTTCATAGAGCATCATCGCGGCGACGCTCGTGATCGCCTTGGACATCGACGCGATGCGAAAGATCGTCCCGGGGTTTATCGCGATTTGCTTCTCACGGTCCTGCATGCCCACGCTCTGGAAGTAGGCGATCTTGCCCTCGCGGGCGACCATCGCGACCGCCCCGGCCAGCATGCCTTCGTCGACGTGCTTTTGCATCACGGCGGTGATCCGGTCCAGCCGGTCCTGGGACAGGCCGACCGACTTGGGCGACGCCTTCGGCAGTCCCTGGCCCAGCGCCAGAGGCGAGAAAGCGATCAGAATCGTCAAAGCACACAGAAGCGAACATCTCGATTTCGTCATATCGGACCTCCAGATTCACAAACTTGTCCCAAACAACCGGGGGCTCTGTCCCCGGACCCCTGGCATTTTCCGCTTTGGGCCAATGGCATGTCAAGGAAGACCCGCCGTACACAAATGGCGCCGCTGCCCGGCCCACACCGACGCGCTGGGTTCAAGCTACCCCGAATGTCCCATGATATCAAGAGGCTGAACGAAGACGGCGTACAATGGGGTGCATGACCGTTTCCGCGACGAGGCTCGGTCGGATGGGACTGTGAAATAGAGGAAGAAACGGACTGATCCGGAATCCGCCGGCTCGCCGCTGCGCGACGGACCGGCGGGCATTTTGCGCTTTGGGCCAATGGCACGGTTACGCAAGAGAACAACCGACGGCGGCCCGCTCCAAGGCGATGCGGAGCATCGTTCTCGTGCTGCTGGCCCAAAGCGCAAAATGCCGGGGTGTCAGGGGCAGCGCCCCTGGGAGTCTTCGTATGCCTTCCCTGCAGATCTCACGAGTATCCCCCTCGCGCGCGTCCGCATGGAGGGCCTCTCGTCGTCGACGGACGGTCCCTGTTCCGGAGCACGCATGCCCGTTCTCTCCCCGCCGGTATCCCCAAAGCGATAAACGCACACCGCGAACGCTGCCGGCCCACGACACTCGTGCAACTGCGGTCATGAGAAAAGGGGACATTCTACTTTTCGCAGCTCCGGTCCTCTCTCGGAGTTGTCTCACGAGAAAAAGTAGAATGTCCCCTTTTCGAGCCCCCACGAGACGGGAGTCTCCCTCGGTTGCCTGAGTGTCGTCGGTTCGGCGGAGAACCTGGGGACAGTCATCATCCCAACGTCTGTGAAGACACGCCGGCATGTGGAGAATCGAGGGCGGCTTGTTCGTAGTGTGCCCGTGAGGGCATGTCCTCTCTTCTCGGCGTTGTGCGCGGCACAAGAGCGATGAAGATAACGCCTCACGGCGTCACTACAAACGCGGATGCCCGAGGACTCGCGAAGAAACCCGGCCCGCGGAAATCCAAAACGACAGAGACAACGCGAGTTCGTTCTGCTATCATGCTATTGGCCCAAAGCGGAAGATGCCAGGGGTCCGGGGACAGCGTCCCCGAGAATCTCCGAGCGGCCGGAAATCGAATCGCGGTGTTCATTGGAGGCAGATCATGTCGAACGCAGGCATGCCCACGGGCAAGATCGGCAAGCTCGCCGTCAGCCGGCTCATCATCGGCGGCAACCAGTTCAGCGGCTGGTCGCACAGCCGGGATCTCAAGTACCTGCGGGACCTGTTCAAGGCCTACGCCACGCCCGAAAACGTCATGAACACACTCGAACTGGCGGAGGAGAACGGCATCAACGCGATCCTCTCCGGCGAAGCGGACACTCTCACGCGATACTGGAAGGAGCGAGGCGGCAAGATCCAGTGGATCGCTCAGATCCACCCCAACAGCAAGGACGTCACGAGCAACGCCAAGCGGGCGATCGACCTGGGGGCCGCGGCCGCTTACGTTCAGGGCGGCGTGGGCGACAGTTTCGTCAAGGGCGGCCGGGTCGATCTGCTCGGCCAGGCGGTGGACTTCATCAAGAGCAACGGCATCCCCGCCGGCATCGGCGGTCACTCGATCCAGGTGCCGATGGCGGTGGAGAAGGCCGGGATCAAGCCCGATTTCCACATGAAGACTCTCCACCACGGCAACTACTGGTCCGCGACCCCGCCCGAGCAGCGGGTCGAGTTCAACGTCGACAGCAACAGCGATCACGACCACGACAACATCTGGGAGATCGCGCCGGAAAAGACGATCGAATTCATGAAGACGGTCGCGACGCCCTGGATCGCGTTCAAAGTCCTGGCCGCCGGGGCGATTCATCCCAGCAGCGGCTTCCAATACGCATTCGAAAACGGCGCGGACTTCGTCTGCGTAGGCATGTTCGACTTCCAGATCCGAGAGAATGCGATCATCGCCAGAAACGCAGTAGCCGCCAACCAGACCCGCCCGCGCCCCTGGCGAGCGTGACGCAGTCGTAGCCCGGGTCAAGGCTCCGCCCGTAGCTTGTAGGGTGTGCCGTGCACACCATATCGTCGTACGTCTCACAGCCACGGGAAGTCAGTCGTCCCCACCAAAGGTCCAATGTCCGTGCTGCCGGTGCCATGCCTACGGCTTTGCGTAGACATGGCCCCCAGTGAGTTGGGGGCCATTCCGGCGGGGCTGTCCCCATGCAAAATGTCGCATCACTTCTCAGTACAGAGGATAGTCGTTGATTCCCACCAGAGGTCCTATGTCCCTGCTGCCCTCGCCGGCCTTGGTCGTGACCGAGGCGTCACAGTTGTTGGCCCGGCCGATGTTCACACCGACCAAACCACCGATGTACCGGCTCTTTTCCCCGACGGTAATTGTGCCGCTGACGAAGCAGTTCTCGATCACTCCCTCCGAAGTCCCCGCCAGCAACCCGACGCGGCAGGAATTTGCGCCACTCGCCAAGCGCCAATTCTCCAGGTCGAGATTCCTGACCTCGCCCGTCACATGACCGAACAGACCGAAGTTCCAAGCCGTCATCTTACGGGTATAGGTGAAGTCGTTGCTTAGATTTCGAATCACATGCCCATTCCCATCGAAGCTCCCGGAGAAACTCGAACCGGAACAGATCCCGATGGG
>JBDKUU010000081.1:0-3480 GCA_039679525.1 Phycisphaerales bacterium
CTCCTGTCTCAGGCGCACGCCCTTGGCGGACCAGTTGACTTCCGACGCGATGAAGAGGTTTACGAAGACGCCGGTGTCGTCATAATAGTAGATCGTGTCGCCATACTTGGCGTGATTCTCCATGCCCGTTCCGGTGCAGCACCAGAAGGACTCCGTCGGGAGGTTGAAGATCTTCCACCGGCCGGGGGCGAGCGTCACGAAGTACATCATCATGCCGGTCCGCGGGTCCTGCGTGCTCAGGATGCTGTTGAACAGGGCCTTCTCGTAGTAGTCCATGTACTCCGGCTTGGGCTCCCACGAGAACAAGTGGCGAGTGAGCTTGAGCATGTTGTACGTGCAGCAGGTCTCCTGCGTGTGGTCGCCCAGCTCGGCCGCCAGTTGATCGGGGTCGGTCCGCCAGTGCTCGTCGTTGCTGGTGCCGCCGGTGCAATAGGATCGATGCTCGACGACCTGATGCCAGAAGAACTCGGCGATTCTGCGATCTAGCTCGTTGCCTGTCACCTCGTATTGCCTCGCGGAGCCGATCATGTTGGGGATGAACGAGTTGACGTGCTGGCCCTTGAGCTGGTCGCGTGCGGCCGCCAGCGGGTCGTTGTACGCCCGTTCCACGAACCGACGGGACAAGGCCAGATGGTCCGGGTTGCCGGTGATCGCGTACAGATTCGCCAGGACTTCATTCATGCCGCCCTGCTCGGTGGCGTTGAGCATCCCCTGCATCTGCTCTTCGGAGAGCTTGTCGCAGCGGCCCTTGCACCAGCGAGCCATGCCTTCAAGAACCTCCAAAGCCTGGCGGTTGCCGCACCAGGTGTAGGAATCGAGCAGGCCGGCCATGATCTTGTGCAGGGTGTAGTACGGGGCCCAAACCTGCCGGCGGGCCTCGACGCGATCGATGAACGACTCAGGATACGCGCTCAGGTAGCCGCCGGCCCCCAGGGCCTTCTGGCACTTGGCCAGCTCGACGACGAGCCCGTCGACGCGGGCCTTGAGCCGCTCGTCGCCTGTGCTCGCGTACATCAGGGCGCACGCAGAGAGATAGTGCCCCATCGTGTGGCCCCGAAGCTCCGAGTTCTCCCACCCACCGTAGGTCTCGCCGGGCGCGGGAAGGCCGGCCGTGACGCGAAACATGTGCAGCAGCCGATCGGGTTCCAGCGACAGCATGTACTCGCGGTCGCGGCCCATCGCCTGGGCAAACGGCCCGTCGAGCAACCGAACGTCCTGCAGAGAGAACTCGCGAACCTTCAACCTTCCGGCCGTCGGATCATCGGCAGCCGTCGCCAACGATGAGACGCTCAACGTGACAACCAGACACCCGAGCCACGCATTCACAGGCTTCATAGCCACCTCCCAACGCATCCAGCTATCCGAAATTCGAATTTCGAAATCCGAAATCCGAAACAAACCCAAAGGACCAAAACCCAAATGACCGAAACGCTGACGCTATGTCGAACGATCCGATTTGAACCTTGGGATTTCGGTCGTTCTTGCGCGTCTCGGATTTCAAATCTCAAATCTCAGATCTCAAATTTCAAATCCCCCGCTCTCTATCTCGGCGCATGCCGCTTGCGGTAGTCGCGAAGGCTCATCCCCGTCTCTTTCCGGAAGTACCGCGCGATGTGCTCGACGCCGTCGAATCCGCCGTGCGTCGCAATCTCCGTGATGCTCATGTCCGTGCCGATGAGAAGCTGCACGATGTGGCCCACGCGAACCCGGCGGATCTCCTGGTGCACCGACCGCCGCAGGATCGCCTTGAACCGCTTCTCCAGCACGCGGCGGGACACGTTCGTCGCCTCGACGACGTCGGTGACCTGGATCAGGCGGTTGGGGTTGCGTCGGATGAATTGAAGCGCGGCCGACACGTCGGGATCGCTCACCGCCAACACGTCCGTGGACATCCGCGTCGCGATGTGCGTCGGACTGACGCCGATCGCCTGCCCCGTCATCGGCTCGCCTTTCATCAATCGGTCCAGCAGGCGGGCCGCTTCATAGCCGGCGCCCTCGGTGTTCAACGCGATGCTCGAGATCGGCGGGTCCGCCAGATCGCAAATCAGCACGTCGTTGTCCACGCCCAGCACGGCCACGCGGTCGGGCACGTTGTAGTTCGCCTGTTTGCAGGCCTCGATCACCTGCAGGGCCCGGTCGTCGTTGCAGCACATCACCGCCACCGGCTTGGGCAGCAATCGGAGCCATTCAACGATCTGAGCCTGCTCGTTGCGATCGTTTCGCGGCGCCCGGGCTCCCATCGATGCGGGGGAATGAAAGATGCTCACCTCGAAGCCGGCCTGCGCCAGACGCTGGCAGAAGTGCTGCCCTCGCCCCCGCGACCAGGCGAACTCCTCGAGTCCGCAATATGCGAAGTGCTGAAACCCGCGGTCCAGGAAGTGCTCGGCGGCCATGCATCCGATCGCATGGCTCTCCGTGATGATCGCGGGAAACGGAGAGTAACTCTCGCGGTTGTGCTGCGCGTAGATCACGGGAATCCCCGAATGGGCCAGGCCTTCCACCACGCCCACGTCCCGCACGATCGCGCCTTCGATCTTCAGGTGCTTCCATTCCGGGAGCGACGAATCCAGCGCTCCGGTCCATCGATGCACCCGCCAGGGTCCGTGCAGCCTCGAGTACTTGGCGATCCCGTGGAGCAGGCCCCGGCCAAACTCCCGCGACGTCTCCACGAACAACAGCACGGAGGGCGATTCCGCGTTGTGGGACGACTCCGCCATCTTCCCCACGATCTCTTCCACCATAGCAATACGCCTTACCCGCAAAACTCATTCGTTCCAGGCGGCCATGCCTACAGACATCCCAGCCCGGTCGTCCCCGGGCGCATCGTCATGCCGAACGTGTCCCGTTCGGACTTACGGGGCCGGTTTCGCGCCTCTCGCAGACTCCCGAGGCACGGAAAGCAGCCCCGCTCCTTTTCATCAGCTTCGTTTCTTCACCCCTGCCCGTAGTAAGCGCCCTTGCCGTGCTTACGAAGGTAGTGGCGGTCCAACAGGGCCTGTCCGATCGCCTGCTGCAGGGGATTCACCTGGAGCGCGCCGAACGCCATCTTCGCCACCAGCTCCAGGACCACCGCGTTCTCGACGGCCTTCTCGGGGCTCGCGCCCCACGTGAACGGCCCGTGATTGGCGACCAGAACCGCCGGGATCTGCATCGGGTCCAGACCCGCGAACCGCCGGACGATCACTTTGCCCGTGTTCTCTTCGTAGGGTCCCCCGACCTCCTCGTCTGTCATCGGATCCGTCACGGGGATCGGGCCGTAGAAACTGTCCGCGTGCGTCGTGCCGAAGCACGGGATCGAGCGGCGGGCCTGGGCCCACATCGTCGCGTACATCGAATGGGTATGGCAGACCCCGCCGACGCCCGGGAAACTCCTGTACAATTCCAGGTGCGTAGCCGTATCCGAGGAGGGTTTGAGGTTCCCTTCCACGACCCGGCCCTCCATGTCCACGATCACGATGGACTCGGGGCTCAGGTTCTCGT
>JBDKUU010000082.1:0-14286 GCA_039679525.1 Phycisphaerales bacterium
GACTGGAACGTCACGGCCCGCACGGGCAAGCCCTTCATCAAGCGGTTCGTCGAGGAACGCGAGATGACGGTGCTGTTCGCGGTGGACCTGAGCGCCTCGGGCGAGTTCGGCACCGTCAGCAAGATGAAGAACGAGCTGGCGGCGGAGTTCTGCGCGGTCCTGGCCTTCGCGGCGGCTCGGAACAACGACAAGGTCGGCCTGCTCATCTTCACGGACCGCATCGAGCTGTTCATTCCGCCGAAGAAGGGCAGCCGGCACATCCTTCGCCTCATTCGCGAGCTCCTGGCTTTCGAGATGCCCAAACGCAGGACGAACATTCCGCTGGCCCTCGACTACCTGGCGAGAGTGGTCCGCAAGCGGGCGACGATCTTCCTGGTCTCGGACTTCATCGAGGCGGACGTCAAGAAGCCGCTGAGCCTGCTGAATAAGCGTCACGACGTGGTCTGCGTGCCCGTTCGCGACCGCGTGGAGGTGGCGATGCCTTCGCTCGGCCTGATTGAAATCGAGGACGCCGAGACGGGCGAAATCATGCTCGTCGACACATCGAGCCGGCGATTCCGCGATCAGTACGGCGGGCACAGTTCCGAGCGGTTCAACGAACTCAAGGGCATGTTCCGCGCGAGCAACGTGGACTTCATCCCGATCTCGACCGACAGGGCGTACATCAACGACCTGATTCAGTTCTTTCATATGCGACATCGTCGCCGCTGACGGCGATTGTCTTAAACCAGGTGAGGACGCAGACAACGATGACAGAGAAGCTGGATTTCACACTGCCTGAGAAGAAGCCCAGGGGCTCCGTTGCGGGCGTACTGACTGTGCTGCTGTTGCTTGTGCTGGTGGCTCTCGTCGGGGCCAATCTGTATGTCACGCTCTCCGGCGGCAGGCCCGAGTCCGTGAAGGTCGGGAGCCTCTCGGCCGAGCAGGCCAAGGACCTGGCGGGCAAACTGGCCCAGCGGGGACTCTACCAGCAGGCCGCAACCGCCTGGCAGGACTACCTGGCGGCCGCCCAACCTGCCGGTCCCCAGCGGGCGCAGATCCACTTCCAGATCGGCGATCTGCTGGAAAAGGCCGGCCTCTACGGCGAGGCCATCGAGCAGTACTATCGCAGCGAAGCGGCCGCCAAACTCACGGAGCTGGAGCCCCAGATCAATGCCCACGTCAAAGAGTGCTTCGAGCGATTGGGCAAATTCTCGGCCCTGCGATATGAGGTGATGGATCGGACCAGCATGGACTCGTCGCAGCCTGCCGGCGGCAAGATCGTCGCGGAGATCGGGGCCGAGAAGATCACCGAGTCGCAACTGGACGCTTTGATCGAGGAGAACATCGAGGACCAGTTGGCCTCCATGCGGGCGTTCATGACGCCTGAGCAGCTCAACGAGCAGAAAAAACGCGCCCTGGAACAGGCTCGCAGTCCGCAGGCGAAACAGGAATTCCTGCAGAGCTGGCTGGCCCAGGAGATTCTGTACCGCCAGGCTCTGGATCAGCAATTGGGCGAGAAGCCCGAAGTCAAGCGGCTGGTGCACGGCCTCACCCGCCAGGCTCTGAGCCGCCAGATGCTCGACGAGCAACTCGCCTCGAAGATCCACGTCACCGACACCGACGTGCAGACCTACTACACGGCCAACAAGGACAAGTACGTCGAGCCCGCCGGGGCCAAGATCAGCCACATCGTCGTCAGCGAGGAAGAGAGGGCGAACGAGCTTCTCAAGCAGATTCAGGGCGGCGGGGATTTCGCGGCTCTCGTGAAGGACTCCGGCGGCAAGACCGGCGAAGAGGTCCGACAGGGCTCGCCCATTCCCGGCATCGGCGACGCGAACGACCTCAAAGCGGCCATCTTTGCGACCGACGCTCCCAAGGTCCTGGATCGAGCCTTCAAAACAGAGAAGGGCTGGGCGATCGTGCGAGTGGACGAGAAGCGTCCGCAACGGCAGAAGAGCTTCGATGAGGTCCGCCAGCAGGTCATGATGGAGCTGCTCCGCAAGAAGAGCGAGGAAGTGCAACGCGACTACATCAAGGAAATGATGGACAAGCACAAAGTGGTTGTCCACACATCCGCGTTTCCGGCGGCTCAACAGGAACCCGCGAAGGAGGCGTCGCCGAAACCATGAGGGATGGATTTCTCGAAAAAACGAGATGGTGCGTGGTACGCACCCTACCGACTGGGGGCTCTGCCCCCAGACCCCCGGCATTTTCCGCTTTGAGCCAGCAGCATGCCAGGCATGCTTCGTACGCGCAGACGGCAACCCATAGCGGGCGACATGGACCGCCAGTCACGGGCCACGGGTCACGGGGCACTGCTCCATGCCATTGGCCCAAAGCGCAAAATGCCGGGGTTTCAGGGGCAGAGCCCCTGAGGTCAACAACTCGGCGTCGGAATCTCCTGTTCGTTTGTATGGGGCTGTTTCTCGTCCTTACCGGCTGCAAACGCGATTCCACCGGTGGACCAAGACTGAGCCAGTTCGAAGTGGACAAGGTCTATGAGCGGGGTCCCGCATCGGTTCACGTCCGCCTGGACAAGACCAAGCTGACCATCGCGGATACGGTCCTGCTCCAGTTCGAGGCGACGCTCCAGCCGGGATACAAGATCGAGATGCCCAAGGTGGACAAGGCGCTCGAGAACTTCGGGATCGTGGATTGGGACAATCTCGGCGAGAAGCTCGACGCGAAGAATAACGTCGTGACGACCTGTCAGTACAAGCTGGAGCCGTTCCTGTCGGGCAAATACGATATCCCGGCGTTCACCTTCAAATTCCAGGACGCCAACGACCCGAACGGCGTGCACGAACTGGCTAGCGAGCCGATCGCCGTCGAGGTCACGTCGCTGCTGGGCGATCAGCGGGCCAAGCTGGTGATCGAGGACATCGAAGGCGTCGTCGAGATGCCCAGGCCCGCCAGTCGCTGGTGGCTGTGGGCTCTTATCGGATTGGGCGTCGCCGCGGTCCCGGCCGGATGGCTGATCCTCCGCAAGACGCGTGCGCGGCAGGTGGTCCGCATCTTCAAGTCGGCGCACGAAGTCGCTTACCTGCGTTTGCAGGCCCTGGTGGCCGCGAATCTCGTCGAGCAGGGGCAGATCAAGGAGTTCTACGAACGGATCAGCGGCATCTTGCGGCAGTACATTGAAGATCGGTTCAACCTGCATGCGCCAGACCGCACGACGGAAGAATTCCTGAGCGAGCTGCGTTTCATTGAATCGTTCGCCCCGGCCGACAAGCAGGCGGTGGAAGAATTCCTGACCCATTGCGACCTCGTCAAATTCGCCAAGCACGAGCCGACGACCGAGCAGATCCAGAGGACGTTCGACCTCGTCAGAGACTTCGTCAAACGAACCCAATCCGAGGAGCACCTCGTGGACGTGACGGACCAGGTCATGGCCGGCCGGATGCCTGCGATGGAGGTGGCATGATGGAATGGTACTCGCCGTGGGCTCTGTTGCTGCTTCTCGTGCTGCCCTTCATGGGCTACCTCATGCTGCGGAAGAAACGCGGCGCCGCGGTGAAGTTCCCCAGCCTGGTGGACATGCGGAACTGTCCGATCTCCTGGCGGCTGAGACTGCGGCCCCTGTTGGTCGTGGCCCGGCTGTTGTGCGTGGCCCTGCTGATCCTGGCCCTGGCCCGGCCCCGCAAGGGGACGACGCTTTCGGAGATCTCCGCCGAGGGCGTGGCGATCGAGGCCGTCGTCGACCGCTCCGGCAGTATGAAAGCGGAGATGGACTATTACGGCGAGAAGCTGGACCGCCTTGAGGTCGTCAAGCGAGTCCTGACCGACTTCATCGAGGGCGACAAGAAGGACCTTCACGGCCGGACGAGCGATCTGGTCGGATTGGTGACGTTCGCCCGGTACGCGGACACCGTGTGCCCCCTGGTCTTGAGTCACGGCGTGCTCACCGAGTTCCTCAAGCAGACGCAGATCGTGAGCATCCGCAACGAGGACGGGACCGCGATCGGCGATGCGATCGCCCTGGGCGCCGCAAGACTCAAGAAGGCCGAGGAGGAACTGCAACGCCGCAACGCGAAATTGGGTTTCGGCGCCGACGGCGAGAATGCGAACAACGCCCCTGATTTCAAGATCAAGAACAAGATCATGATCCTGCTGACCGACGGCCAGAACAACATGGGCCGCCAGGACCCGCGTGAGGCGGCGGAACTGGCCAAGAAGTGGGGCATCAAAATCTATTGCATCGGCATCGGCTCGTCGCAGTCGTACCAGACGGTTCAAACGCCGCTTGGCACGTTCCGCATGCCGGCCGACCAGGAACTCGACGAAGGGCTGCTCAAGTCGATCTCCGAGACGACCGGCGGCTTCTACAGCCGGGCCGACGACGCCCAGTCGTTGCGGAAGGTCGTCCAGACGATCGATAAACTGGAGAAGACGGAAGTCAAGTCCGTGCAGTACACGCAATACGCGGAGCATTTCGGCTGGTGGGCGATGCCCGCTTTGGCGTTGCTGGGGCTCGAAATGCTGGCGGGCTGCACGATCTTTCGGAAGATACCATGAACCTCGGAAACGACAACGCGTTGTGGCTGCTGTTCGCGGTGCCGCTGGTGCTGGCGCCCGCGTACATCTGGTGTTTCTGGCGCAAGGCTCGGACGCTGCGGATCCTCGCCAGCAACGAGATGCTCGCCAAGATCAACAACACGGTCAGCCTCCGGCGGCAGATTCTCAAGGCGTGCCTTCTGATCGCGGCCTTCGCCTGCATCGTCGTCGCGCTGACCGAGCCCAAGTGGAACCCGCAGCCGCAGCAGGTCCGCCGCAAGGGACGCGACGTCGTCATCCTGCTGGACACGTCCAAGTCCATGCTGGCCGAGGACATCACGCCGAACCGGCTCGAACGTTCGAAGATCGCCATCTCCGACCTGCTGGAGGTCTTGAAGGGCGATCGCGTCGCAATCGTCACGTTCGCCGGCGCGGCGACGGTGAAATGCCCGCTGACGCAGGACTATGCGTTCGTTCGAATGGCCCTGGCGGACATCTCGACAGAGAGCACCAGCCGGGGCGGGACGATGATCGGCGACGCCATCCGCAAGGCCTCTGAAGAAGTGTTCGACAAGAAGAGCCGTCTGTACAAGGACATCATCCTGATCACCGACGGCGAGGACCACGACAGCTTCCCCGTCCAGGCGGCCCAGAAGGCGGCTGAGGATGGCATCCGAATCGTCGCGATCGGCTTGGGCGACGACCAGACGGGCTCGCGAATCCCGATCACCGGGCCCGACGGCCAGAAGACCTTCCTCAAGTACAAGGGCCAGGAGGTCTGGTCCAAGCTCGACAGCGACACGCTCCGCGAGGTGGCCTATGCGACCGAGGGCGGCAAGTACCTTTCCGTCCTGCCCGGCACGACGCTGGACCTGGGCCGGATCTACGAGGACCTGATCGCCTCGGCCGAAGGACGCGAGCTGGAATCGATGACGATGATGAAGTATGATGAAAAATTCCAAATCTTCGTGGCGCTGGCTTTGGGATTGCTGATTGGCGAGGTGTTGGTCAGCGAACGCAAGAGAAGTGGGAAGTTTGAAGTGGGAAGTGTGAAGTCAGAGGCTTCATCCATGGAACGTCGGACGTCGAGCGTCAAACAGAAGGCGGCGACTTCCGCGGCGTTGTTGCTGGCGGTCCTGGCGTGCGGGGCGAAGGCAGACACCGTGCGGGACACGCTTCGCCAGGGCAACGGGCTCTATACCGAGGGCAAGTACTCCGATGCGATCAACAAGTACAACGATGCTCTCGTCGAGCAGCCGCAGGCTGTGGAGCCGAAGTTCAACAAGGGCAACAGCTACTATCGCATGGACGATCTGGGCGAGGCGCTGGATCTGTACCAGGAGGTCGCGACCAAGAGCAAGGACATGAAGCTGGTTGCCAAGGCCAAGTACAACGTGGGCGACTGCTTCTTTCAACGCGGCGTCAAGCAGCGGGACTCCGACCTGCAGAAAGCCGTCGAGGACATGAAGACGAGCATCACCTACTGGCGGCAGGTCCTGGACCTCGACCCGAAGAACGAGAAGGCGGCTCGCAACATCGAAGTGGCCCGGCTGACCATCAAGGACATTCTCGACCAGATCAAGAAGCAGCAGGACCAGAAGAATCAGCAGAACCAGCAGGATCCGAACCAGCCGAAACAGCAACAGCAGCAAAACCAACAGAAGGACCCCAATCAGCCGCAGGATCCGAATCAACCACAAGATTCGAAACAGCCTCAGGATCCAAACCAGACCAAACAGCAACAGCAGCAGAATCAACAGAAAGATCCCAATCAGCCGAAGGATCAGCAAGAGCAGCAATCTCAGCCGCAGCAGCAACAGGCCCAGAATCAGCAGCAGCCCGATCAGAAATTCGAACAGGACGCCACGGCCCAGGAGATCATCGACAACGAGCAGCGGCAGAAGAAGGAACGCGAGATGTTCCAAAGGGCACGGTATCAAGAGGTCGACAGGGACTGGTGATGAAGGATCTTCTGACACATACGGTTCTCGTGATGATGCTCGTGGGCTCGGCCCTGGCGGGTAGCTCGGATCGCGTCCGCGTCCAGGCGGCGGTCAACACCGAGACCGCCATCTATCCCGGCGACACCTTCCAATACTCCATCGTCGTCGAAGGCGGGGCCAAGCCCAGCAAGATCGACATCTCGCCGTTGAAGGCGTTTCGTCCGCTCCCGGCCGGCGACGGCACCTCGTATCAGCAGTTCAACGATCAGGTCTCCATCACCTATTCCTCGAACTACCAGATCACCGCGACGGACGTCGGGACGATGCATCTGCCCGGCGTGACGGTTGTCGTCAACGGCCAGACCTACACGACCAACGAGGTCGACGTGACGATCTCGAAACCTGGGACGACCGACCGCATGAGCGTGGAGTTTTCGGTCGCGGAGAAGAAATGCTACGCGGGCCAGCCGATCGTGATGACCGTCCGATGGATCGTCTCGTCGCGATGGCAGAACGTCGCGTTCGACGTGCCGGTCTTCACATCGCCCGACTTTCTGATCGAGGAGGTCTCCGCGGCCGCAAGCGCACCGGCCGAGCAGGTTGTCATCGACGGGGTCCCGACTACGGTCCGCGGAAACCGTCAGAACATCAAGGGCATGGAGTCCGAGGTCTACGGCTTCACCAAGGTGATCATTCCTCAGCGGGCCGGGCGCATCAAGCTCGATCCGGTGACCGTGTCGGCGAATCTCGCGGTGGGGCGGGTGCGGACCAACAGCCTCCTGAATCCCTACATGATGGACTACAAGCGGATGTCTGTGCAGTCCGAGCCGGTCGAGCTGGAGGTGCTGCCCCTGCCGGAAGAGGGCAAGCCGGCCGAGTTCTACGGACTCGTCGGCCAGTACACGATCGAGGCCTCCGCCGCCCCGACCAAGGTCAGCGTGGGCGATCCGATCACGGTGACGATTCGGGTCGGCGGCAATCCGTACCTCAAGCCGGTCCAGTGGCCGCAGCTCGAGCAGGTGCCGGAACTGGCGGCGAATTTCAAGATCCCCGCGGAGAAGGCGTCGCCGACGATCGAGAATGGCCAGAAGGTCTTCACACAGACTCTGCGGGCCAACAGCGACGCGGTCAAGCAGGTCCCGCCGATTCCGCTGGCGTATTTCGACCCGCAGAGCGGGCAGTACGTGGTGGCTCGAACCGGTGCGATCCCGCTGGAGGTCTCGCCGACGAAGATCCTCACCAACGCCGACATGGAAGGCACAGGGGGCGAGTCGGCCAATGGAACAGGGGCCGCACGCGTGTCGCCCGTTCAGGCGATTAACAAGGGCCTCTCTGCGAACTACTATGGGCCGGAGATTCTGGACGATCAGAGTTTCTCGCTGCGGTCGGCCGTCTTCAGTCCACGGTACGCGGCGGTCTGGTCGATCCCGCTGTTGGGCCTGCTTGCCAGCGCCGTCGTTCGGTTGGCCGGCCGGACGAGTCCGGAGTCGGTCGCTCGAAAGCGTCGCCGGCAGGCCGCGGGCCTCGCCACGCGACGGCTGAACGCGGCGGCTTCCGCAGGGAAAAGGGGACATTCTACTTTTTCCCCTGCGAGCCGTTCCGCGAAACCCGTAAGCGATGAAAAAGCAGAATGTCCCCTTTTTGCGTCCGAGCAGGTGCTGGCGGCCATGAAGGGCTATATCGGCGATCGTTTCGATCGCGTGGCCGCGTCGCTGACGGCGGACGATTGCCGGGACGTGATCGTTCAAGCCACGGGCGATTCGGCTGTCGCCTCGCGGTATCGCGATTTGATCGCGGCCTGCGAAGCCGACCGCTACGCGCCGCTGGCGACGGAGATCGGATCGGATCAGGTGCGGGAAGCTACGGAACTGATTGACGCGATTGAGAGATGTCTGCAGAAATGACGATTCGCAAAGCCGGCATGATGTTGTTGACCGTGGCGCTCCTGGGGTTCTGTGTCCCGGGGTCCACGGCCCGTGGTTCGGATCAACCGTCAAAGGCTGCGAAGATCGATCTCTACGCTTTGCTGAACGAAGCGAACGCGGCGTTTCAGCAAGGCAACGCCGCTGCGGAAAACCCCGCCACGGCCGGACGATTCTACGACAAGGCCATCCTGCTGTATGAGAGGATCATTCGGGAAGGCGGCGTGCAGAACGCCGGTCTCTACTACAACCTGGCGAATGCCCGCCTCTTGACGGATGATTTGGGC
The DNA here is from genome assembly GCA_039679525.1 of Phycisphaerales bacterium. Taxonomy (GTDB): domain Bacteria; phylum Planctomycetota; class Phycisphaerae; order Sedimentisphaerales; family Anaerobacaceae; genus PLanc-01. The sequence goes on from JBDKUU010000082.1 coordinate 8,629, forward strand.
CGGGCCATCCTGAACTACCGTCGGGCCGAGAGACTGGACGGCTCGGACCTGAACATCAAGAAGAATCTCGCCTTCGCCCGGAGCCGCCGAGTCGACCAGGTCCAGACCGGGGCCCAGACTCGCGTGCTCGAGACGTTGTTCTTCTGGCACTACGACCTCTCGCTGCGCACGAGACTGCTGCTGGCCTGCCTGGCCTTCGCGTCCTTGTGCATCGTTTCAACGGTCATGATCTGGCGGGGGCGGGGCACGGCCGGCCTGACCGCGGCGGCGCTCTCCGGCGTGCTAATCGTCTGTCTGCTGACCTCGATCCTGATCGAAAACCACAAGCAGTCCACTATGCATTTTGGCGTGATCACAGCCGCGGAGATCGTGGCCCGCCAGGGCGACGGTCCCAACTACCCGCCCAGCTTCAAAGACCCGCTCCACGCCGGCACCGAGTTCGAACTCCTCGAACAGCGTCCCGGGTGGTTTCACATTCAATTATCGGACGGCGCCGAGGCCTGGGTGCCCGAGGACGCCGCAGAGCAGGTCTAACCCGTCCGAGACATCGTGACATTCGCACACAACCTTCGCGGCGACTCGTTCCTTCCGGCTTTCAGACTTCTGATCGCAGCGTGGTCGAGTCACGGCGATTGTAGAGGGCTGTTGCGATCGCACGCGCTCAGGGGCCCGGGGACTCTCTGGGCTCGACGGCCGATTCGTAGGGCAATCTCCAATGCGTGTGAGGCGGAATCTTCCCTGCGCGCGAGAGAGTCTATTGACGCCAGTTGAAATATCAGTAGATCCGACAGTCGTTTAGGCCGATTGCCTCGTTGGCTGTTGATATGCATCGATTCAAACTTTACTCACCGGGGTTCGCAGTTCGATCATCGGGGCTCAAGGCGTCGCACAGACGCGCGAGTCGCTGAGGAAATCATCATGACGGAAGTCACCATCATCGACGGGCAGAAGTAGCACGCTCCTGTTTCGAGCGACACACCATCATCAACCGGCTGAAAGGAAGACAGATGTTCAAAAACCTCAAACTCGCGACGAAGATGGCCATGGGGTTCGGCGTTCTGATCGTGCTCTCGGGCATTCTCGGTTTCGTCGGCTGGAACGGATTGGCCAAGGTGGTGACCAATGCCGATCTCGACAGGGGCGGAAACGAGTGCCTCGATGGACTCAACCAATGCGCGTCCCTTCGCAAGGAATTCGCCATTCAAGGCTTCAAGAAGGCCGCGAATGAGGACAAAGACGCGGCCGTGAAATGGCAGGAAGCGTTCGACGCCACGATGAACAAACTGGAGACGCTCGAACACAACGAGGGGCTCGGCACGGCCGACAAGGCGACTCTTGCCGAAGCCATCGACAAGATGACGTCGTACAAGGCTGCGTTCGAACAACAGAAGGAAGGCCGTCAGACCAAGGACACGGCCTTTCAAGTCTGGGCGAAGGTCGGCTGGGATGTTACGGCGGCAGTCACCAAGGTGATCGCCGATGTCGTGGAGCCGGCCCGGAAGGCCGCGGAGAAGAGCAACGACATCGCCACCATGGTCAAATGGAACACGATCGCCTCGCAGCTCGATGAAGCTGTTTTCCAACAGTTCCTTGTGCTCCGCATCAACGGCGTGTTCCTTGTGGCGACGAACACGGACGAACAGTGGACGGCTCTCCAGACTCAGTTGACCAAGACGAAGGCCAACCTGGCGGCGTGGACCGACCTGGTGAAAGGGAACGCGGAACTGGAGGCCGTCGCCCGCAATCTGGCGGGCTACGTGGACAACTACGACCAGGCGGCGCAGCAGTACCATGCGGGCATTCTGCAGGAGCGGACGGCCGATGCCGAAATGGCCCAGGCGGCCAAGGCTGTCGTCGACGCCATTGGCAGCCTCCAGACGTCGCTGAAGAACCAGATGCAGACGCTGAGCGCGCGAACGAACGCCCTCATGATCGTCATGGCGGTCTCCGGCGTCGTCATCGGCATCGTCCTGGCGGTCCTGATCACTCTGAGCATCACCAGGCCGATCAACCGGATCATTCATGGTTTGACCGAGGGCGCCGAACAGGTTGCGGCGGCATCCAGTCAGGTCTCCGCTGCGTCCCAATCGCTGGCCGAAGGGGCGACGGAGCAGGCCGCAGGGTTGGAGGAGACCAGTTCCAGCCTGGAAGAGATGTCCAGCATGACCAAGCAGAACTCCGACAACGCTCAGCAGGCCAACATCCTGGCTGTTCAGGCCAAGAAGGCCGCGGGTTCCGGCGCCGAGTCGATGGGCCGGATGAACGCGGCGATCCAGGAGATTCAAAAGAGCTCGGACGAAACGGCCAAGATCATCAAGGTCATTGACGAGATTGCCTTCCAGACCAACCTGCTGGCCCTCAACGCCGCGGTCGAAGCGGCCAGAGCGGGCGAGGCGGGCAAGGGCTTTGCCGGCGTCGCAGAAGAGGTGCGCAACCTCGCCATGCGGTCGGCCGACGCCGCCAAGGATACCGCCGGCATGATCGAGGAATCTGTCAAGAACTCCAAGAACGGGGTGGACATCGCAGCCGAGGTCAGCAAGGTCCTCGAAGAGATCGTCCAGAGCGTCGGCAAGACCACGGATCTGGTCAGTGAGATTGCGGCGGCCTGCCAGGAGCAGTCCCAGGGCATCGATCAGGTGAACACCGCGGTTTCCCAGATGGACAAGGTGACCCAGCAGAACGCGGCCAATGCCGAGGAGTCGGCCAGCGCTTCGGAGGAGTTGAACGCCCAGGCCGAATCGATGAACGGGATCGTCGGCGAACTCGTGTCCCTCGTGAGGGGTTCGGCCGCGGTGGCGCGGCACGGCGCACAAGCCAAGCCCGAGCGGCCCGGCAGGGCTTCCGTCGAGCAGGATCTTCATCGTACGACGCCCATGGGCCAGGAGAAGAGCCCTCATTTCGGACGTTCAGATGAGCCGTTCCACCGGATCGCAGGCGCCTCCAGGAAGGATCGGGCCCATGTCGTGAAAGCATCGAGAGCGACGGCGGGACGCGCCATCCCTCTGGATGACGCGGCGGACTTCCAGGAATTCAACGGGTAGAATCCGTGATCGAACCCGATCTGCATCTCCATGGGTCCCGGGGAGACCATGTGTCGACCCGGGACCTTTCTGTTTATGGGTCTCACCGATGGACGGGAGCGTCAATCGCTCGAATCGCGTCCGTCCGACGGATTCCGTCGCAAGCCGGATTCCGCCGACGGCGCCGAGCGGCGGCCGGGATTGCGGGGAACGGCGGACTCCCAGTTCCCCACGAGCGTGTCTTATGGGACGACCTGTCCCTCTCGTGGCGCCGCAAAACACTCGCCTCAGAAACACGCCAAAAACCTGCGTAAATTCGCAAAAACCAACTTGAGGGGGGCTGTCTGCGGGCCGATTGATGGAGTGATTGGCGTTCACGGAACGGTGCCGGGTGATGTCTGTCATCGCTCGTTGGTGAACGAATAGGACTCTCCGTTTGGGGGCAGATTGTTACAGCCTAGCGTAGAGGCCGGGGAGACGCCAAGCCCCGCCTCGGAGCAACGCACTGTGTTAGAGGAGCTGGTATGGGCAAGTCACTGATGATAGTGGACGACTCGGCGACGATGCGCAAGATCATCATGCGGACCGTGCGAATGTCGGGTCTGGAGTTCGAACGAACCGAGGAGGCCGGCAGCGGCGTCGAGGCTCTGGAGAAGCTCAAAACCGGACCGATCGACGTCGTGCTCTGCGACATCAACATGCCGGAGATGAACGGCACGGAGATGGTCAAGCAAGCCCGGCAGCTTCCGACCTGCGCCGCCACCAAGATCATCATGGTTTCCACGGAGAGCGCCGAGGATCTGATCAAGCAGGTGATGGCCGACGGGGCGGACGGATACATCACCAAGCCGTTTACGCCGGAGAAATTCCAGGAAAAGCTGACGCCCTTGCTGAATTGACGTCAATCGCGGATCGCGAGGCGTGTAACGCCGGAACGATTCTCTCGTTTGGCAAGGTGCGGTCTACGGTCATGAATTACTGTGGAGAATAGAATATGATCACAACCGTGTCGGTGAAGGATGTGTTGCTCGACAGCGCCAGAGAGGTGTTCGAGACAATGGTGTTCATGGCTCTGGAGAACCTGAGCGATGACACGACGAGCCTCGGGGACCCCACGCTCCTGGGGTCGATCACGTTCAAGGGGAATCTGGAAGGGTGTCTGGGCGTCTGTTGCGACGAAGCCTGCGCGCGAACGATCGCAGCCAACATGCTCGGCATGACCTCGCCGGGGGAGTTGACCGAGAACGACGTCAGCGACGCCATGGGCGAAATCGCCAACATGGTCATGGGGGCCGTCAAAGCCCGGATTCAGAACGACGTCGGTCTGATCGAGGTGTCGATTCCTTCCGTGGTGCAGGGACGCGAGCTGAGAAACAGCCTCGGAGAGGGCGCCGCCCAGGTGAAGATCCGCGTCAACATCGAAGAGCAGTACCGCGGGGAGTTCTCGCTGCAGTACCGCGAAAGCAAGAGTGAGTGAAACGCCATGCGTGAAGCGCGTCGTGAGATCGCCTCTTGCGTTTTGCGTCTCACGATCCGCGGTTCCCGCGTTCGTCGCGTGCGATCATGACAACGGCAGCAACCGACATTGTAGCCCGTATCGCCAAGCTGTCTGACGACGCCTTTGCGGCATTCTGCGAAGACATCGGCGGCATGTTCGGCGTGGAGATGCGGTGCGACCGTCGGCAGATCTTGACCGCGCCGGTCCGCAGCCTGAAGGATCACTTCAAGAAGCTGACCGCCGTGCATCTGTCCAAGGCCGACGGAGCCCTGAATGGGACGTTCCACCTGGTGTTCGACCAGGGCGGATTGTTCATTCTCTCGGGCGTGATCGTCATGCTGCCGGAGTCCCGGATCGTCGAAGAGGCCAAGCGGGGATCCGCGGAGGACGCCGCGAACCTGCAGGACGCCGCCCGCGAGGTGGGCAATCTCCTGATGGGTTCATGGGACCGCGTCTTCCGCGAGAGCTGCCCCGGCCATCAGCACTTCGTCAAGACGAGCACCTTCATCGGCAAACCCTGGGACAAGCCCGAGCAAATCGAATTGCAGGCCGCCACCGAGGTCGAGATCGTCCTGTACGAGATGGCGGTCGAGCCGTATCCGTCCTTCACGTGCGCAGCCGTGTTCCCCAGCGCGCTTCTGAGCAGCTTCACCGAAGCCAATCCCGATGCAGAGGCGGCGGTTTCCGAGACCCCGGGTGAACCTCAGGAAGTCAACAAGACCGCCGCAGAGCCGCCGGCTCAACCGGTGCAGACGCCGCCGGCTCCGGCCGTGTCGCAGAAGCCCGCCGAACCCGCTGGAAGCGGAACGTCCGCCGCCGGTGCGGCAAGCGCTCCTCAGCCCGCGGCGCAACCTGCTGCGGCCAAGGTGGGGAACTCGCCCGCGGCGCCGCCGGCTTCGCAGCCTCCGGTTGCAAAAGAGGCCGAGACGCCCGTTGAGGCTGCGCCAGTCGCCCCGGTCGCTGCCGCTCCAGTCGCAGCGGCCCCGGCCAGGCCGCCGGCGGATCAGGCCGCGCCGGCTCCCGCGACGCCGAGCCGAAACGACGGAGTGATTCCGCCCGGACGCGGGACTACGCCCGTCGATGTGGGCATGCTTCCCTCGGAATTGGCGTCGGTTCAGTCCGGCGGGGCGTCTCGTTCGT
>JBDKUU010000083.1:0-1811 GCA_039679525.1 Phycisphaerales bacterium
GATGAGCGAGCGGTTCATCGCCTTGCACATGATCCGCGTGAGAATGATGCCGGAGGCCCCGACCAGCGATCCGGAGACGATCAGAACGGTGTTCCCGATGATGAAGCCCGCGGCGCAGGCCGCCAGGCCCGAGTAGCTGTTCAAAAGACAGATCACGACGGGCATGTCCGCCCCGCCGATGGGGATGGTCGAGAGCACGCCAAGAACCAGCGAGAGAACCACGACTCCAAGGAGCAGGACGTACGCGAAGGTCGGACCCGCGATGCGGATGGAGAAAAGGACGCCCAGAACCACGGCGGCCGTCAGAATCACCGCGTTCGCGATATTCTGCCCTCTATAGAGCACCGGCCTGCCGGCGATCTTGCCCGCGAGTTTCCCATAAGCCACGAGACTGCCGGAGAAAGTGACTCCGCCAATCAGGATCGTCAACAGAATCGCCACGCGAGTGAAAAGCGGAATCGCGCCGGCCGAGGCCCAGACCCCGTGATACTCCGCCCAGCCCACGAGCATGCTGGCCAGACCGCCGAACCCGTTCAGCAGCCCAACCATCTGGGGCATCGCAGTCATCTTGACCAGACGCGCCGCGAAGACCCCGGCCAGCGTCCCGACGCCGACCCCGGCAATCAGCCAGATCCACCGGATCTGCGTCATCGCAGTGAACGTGACGGCCACGGCGACCAGCATGCCGGCGGCCGAGACGAGGTTCCCTCGCCGGGCGCTCGCCGGCGAACTCAGCATTTTCAGGCCGAACACGAACAGAATCGATGCGGCGATATAGCCCAGCCCCCTCATCAGTTCCGCACTCACGTCTTCCCCCCGTCTTTACGTTTGCCTCTGAACATTCCCAGCATGCGGTCCGTGACGAGATAGCCGCCGACGACGTTGATCGTCGCAAACGCGGCGGCCGCAGCCGCCAACGCCGTCACGACTGCGTCGCTGTCGGGATGCCCGAGCGCCAGCAGCGAGCCCACGATCGTAATTCCCGAAACCGCGTTGGACCCCGACATCAACGGCGTGTGCAGTTGAGACGGCACCCTGCGAATCAGCTCGACGCCCAGAAACATCGCGAGCACGAACACGAAGAACAGCAGCGACAACGTTGCGGCATTCAATTCCACGGCCAAGTCCTCCATCAAACCGTTGCTTTGATCGCCGGGTGCACCACCTGCCCCTGGTGGGTGATGAGGCAGCCGCGGATGATTTCGTCCTCCGGGTCGAGCTTGAATCGCTTCGCCTCTCTATCCCAGAAATGCTCCACCAGATTGGCGAGGTTGCCCGAGAACATCTGGCGGGCGGGAATCGGGACGCGTCGCTGCAACTCGGGCAGGCCGATGATCAGCACGCCGTTGCGCTCGACTTCCTTGCCGAGTTCCGACGCCTCGACGTTGCCCCCGGTCTCGACGGCCAAATCAACGACGATGCTGCCGGGCTTCATGCCGTCCAACATCCGATTGGTCACGATCCGAGGCGACTTGCGGCCGAAGACGCGAGCCGTCGTGACGACGACATCCGATAGAGCACACTGATGAGCCATGGCTTCCCGCTGTTTGTCCAGTTGCGCGCCGGTGAGCTGCTTGGCGTAGCCTTCCTTGGTCTGCCCGGTCTCGCCGAGGTCCACCACAAGTGGTTTGGCGCCGAGGGACCGGATCTGATCGTGCACCTCCGCGCGAACGTCGAAGGCGTCCACCCTCGCGCCCAGACGCTTGGCCGTGGCGATGGCCTGCAAGCCGGCCACGCCCGCTCCGATGACGAACACCCTCGCCGGCGCGATCGTCCCGGCCGGCGTCGTCATCATCGGGAATATCCTCTTG
>JBDKUU010000084.1:0-1540 GCA_039679525.1 Phycisphaerales bacterium
GGAGACGAAATCAAACCCCTGGGCGTCCATCTGCTCTCGGATGGAATCGCTGACGACAGTGACGGGGTTGCGGTAGTAGTCGGTATGGTTGACTTCGGTGCGGACGATCCGGTTGCGGGCCTCAGACATGCCCATCACGCGATAGGGCTCGCCGATGGCGAAGGGCGTGTCGGGGATGGGGATATTGCCATTGAGCAAGAGGGGAATGTCCGAGTATTCGCACTTGCGGTCGTCAACGATCTCGCCGTTGATCTCGATCAACTGGCGGATGCCGTAGACGTATTTGGGCTCTGTCGGCTCCGCAGTCGGTTCAGTGGTCGGTACTGCTGTTGGCTCCGGGACCACTTCATATTGTGAATTTCGCAACCAAAAGACGCGGACGACGATCATCGGTCGGTGGTAGTTCTTGGACTCGAACCGGCCAAGTCCGCTGGCTCCGGCGGGGGCGGACGGAGATCCGGTCGCGGCATAGTCCCGAATGGCCTGCATAACCTTGGGGTAGGGGAACATCCGCACGGCCTTCTCGGCGTCCAGCACGAGGTCTACGCCGGCGTAGGTCATGTCGTCGAGGTCTTCGTAGTCAGCATCGAGATATGCCTGCTCGGGCGACAGACTCAGGATCTCGAACTTGAGAAGTTGACGGTCGAACCAGAGCATTCCCACATTCCATCCGGCCACATTGGTTTTCAGGAGCGATCGGCGGATGCGCTTGTCCATGCCAGACATATCCCAGAACGCATCGAACACGATTTGCATCCGCTTGACGGAGTTCTCATCGGTGATTTCCTCAAGGTACGACTGGTCGATGTTCATGTCGCCCTGGAGTTGCTTGGCGATGGCATCGGGAAGCGGGGGCGGAGGGGCCGGTACAGGGCTTCCCGGAACAGCCTTGGCCGCGGCGTAGTCGAGTCCGCCAAATAGGTTGACGGCCATCTCCTGCGGTCCGGCCCAGTAGGTCACGGACGGCTCTCCCGACTCCCGGCCGCGCAGATGCGACCGCATGGGCTCCTTGGACTGCACATCCACGGCCGCGATGATCGCGGTCTGAATCTCGTGGATGACGATATCGCCGGATATCGTCTCCTCGCCGTAGAGATACAGGGTTGTGCAGAGTTCCGCCCATTGCAGGAACGGGGCGCGCTCGTCCGCCGCTTCCTGTGCCAGATTGGACAGGTAGGTTGTCATTTCCGCCATGTTGTCGGCGTTAATTGTTCCGGGTGGCGGGATCATAGGTGGCGCCTTTCTTCTTCGGCTTGCCTTCGGCTCGCTTGCTGCGGATCGCCTCGATAATCATTTCGCGGCTGCCGGACGCCGGAATGCCAAGCTCGCCAGCGACCGTGGCCAAGTCTGCATCCACCATGTCATCCAGTTTATCATCCCGGCCGTCAGATGGAAGATGGGGGTTGTGCGGCAACAGCGAGAAGGCGGGCATTCCCTTCTCGTTGGTGAACCACTTGGCGATGAAAACCCCTCCATCTGGGAAGCACCAGCGATGCTCCGTCGTCTCCGGTCCGGTGCCGTTCATGTGGAACATCCGGCC
>JBDKUU010000085.1:0-3558 GCA_039679525.1 Phycisphaerales bacterium
GCGCATGGGAACGGTGAAGGTCAGTCGGGTATAGGTGCCCTTCAGATCGATCATCCTTTCCAAGACGCCCTTTTTCTCGCCCAGCATGCGGATGACCGTGCCGGCGCACTCTTTCGGCATGTCCGCGACCAGGGTCTCGTAGGGTTCGAGCACCTTGTCCCCTTCCGTCTTGGTGATGACCTGGGGCATCGAAACCTGGAACTCGTAGCCTTCCCGGCGCATCTGCTCGATGAGGATGCCCAGCTGCAGCTCGCCCCGGCCGGCCACCGTGAACCGGTCGGGGGAATCGCCCCAGTCGACGGAGATGGACACGTTCGTCCTCAGCTCCTTTTCGACGCGCTCGCGCAGCTTGCTGGAGGTGACGTGCCGGCCCTCCCGGCCTCCGAACGGGCTGTTGTTGACCAGGAAGATCATGGAAACGGTCGGCGGCTCGATGGTCAGCACGTTGAGGCGGATGGGCCGCTCGGGGTCGGCGAGGGAATCGCCGATGGTCACGGAGGGGACGCCGGCGAAGGCGAAGAGCTCGCCCGCCTCGACGACGGGCACCGCCGTCCGTTCCAGTCCCTCGAAGACGAACAGCTTCTGGACCTGGCCCAGGACCTGCTTGTCCTCCCCGGACAGGACCGCGATCGGGTCTCCGGTCCGGACCCGGCCTCCCAAAAGGCGGCCGATGCCGATGCGCCCGATATAGTCGTCATGGCTGATGTTGGTGATCAGGCCCGAGAGCGGGCTCTCCGGATCGTATTCCGGGGCCGGCACATGATCCAGGATGGCTAGGAAGAGAGGGGTCAGGTCCCGCGCCGGAACGGCCAGGTCCCTCGTCGATGTGCCGTTCCGGCCCGACGCGTAGACGACCGGGAAATTCCATTGCTCGTCGTCGGCGTCGAGCTCGATGAAGAGATCGACGGTCTCGTCGAGGACCTCCCGGATCCGGGCGTCGGCGCGGTCGATCTTGTTGATGACGACGATGGGCCGGAGCCCCAGCTCCAGGGCCTTCTTGAGCACGAAACGGGTCTGCGGCAGCGGGCCTTCCGCCGCGTCGATGAGCAGGAGGACGCCGTCGACCATCCGGAGGACGCGCTCCACTTCGCCGCCGAAGTCCGAGTGGCCGGGCGTGTCGACGATGTTGATCTTGACGCCCTGCCAGACGAGCGACATGTTCTTGGCGACGATGGTGATGCCCCGCTCGCGCTCGAGATCGCCCGAATCGAGGATGCAATCGCCCATCTGATCGATATTGCGGAACAGCTTGCACTGCCGCATCATCGCGTCGACCAGCGTCGTTTTCCCATGATCGACATGGGCGATGATGGCGACGTTGCGGATATCTTGTCTGCGCACGGGGCTCCTTTACTTCCGTCTCTCCGCGTCCCGGGGATATCTCACCAGAGGAAAACGGGAAGATCGATCCGTCCGACGCCCCGGCCTCAGGCCCGGGGGCTGCTCAGGGCTAATGCCGAGCGGCGCCCTTACACCGATCTGTCGAGAATTGCCAATCGGGATAGGCGCCGTCGGAAGTATCAAATGCCAAAGACCTATAATAGCATTTTTGCCCCTTATCCGCCATCTTGCGGTGCGTCCGGTGTCTTCTTTCCTACGGGGAGTGCCGGCAGGCCCGGCCTCCCCTGGCCTCATTTCAAAAATTGACACAACCTTGACGACTTTTCTTTTGGCCGTGATACATTCAAGAGCGAAAGCGAGGCACCCATGTGGAGAAGGAACGCAACCCGGTTTCTCATCCTGGCTCTCACGAGCGTGCTGCTTTCTCCCGGCTGCGCGACCTTGACCCGGAAGAGCACGCAGAGAATCCCCGTGACTTCTTCTCCCGTGGGAGCCGCGATCGTCATCAACGGAATCAAGAAAGGCGTGACCCCGCTCATGATCGAGCTGGACAGGATGTTGGAGGGCCCGGTCATTCGGATAGAATTCCCTGGCTACAATCCTGTCGAAATCCAGATGCGACGAAAGATATCGGGGGAGACGATCCTCGGCAGCTTCCTCCTCGGATTGGTGCCCGGAATTGTGCCGGCCCTGCTCTTGTTGGGATCGGACCATGCTGAGGCCGACCCCTCTGATGAGCCCGCGATTCTCTCGGCCTATTTTAAGAGCGCTGCGGTTCTCGGGGGACTCTTCGCGCTGACGGATTTCGGCAGCGGCAAAGGACACATGTTGACGCCGAAGAACCTCAACGTGACGCTGACGAGGGCCGATGGGCCTCCCCGAGTCGACACGATGAACATCGATGCCGACGACTTCCGGAACGTCAAATGGATCCGGGTCCGCAGGGATTAACCCTATGGTTGCGATGTCAGTCCGGCCCGCAGCCCAGGGGAGGCCGTCCGCCGGCGTAAAATATCGAGAATTGGCTTTTTTCCATCTTTGCGGTATAAAATCAGAGAGATGGTGTGGGACTGAGGGACCTGGGACTCAATGAATAAGCTATTTGTCTCCGGCTTTCTGCTGGTCTGTTTTCTCGCTGCATACTCGTGTGGGGCCCGGGATCAAGATGACATTCAGCCGCCTGAGACGAGTTCATGGAACACGTTTCTTGGTTCAAGAGATACCGACGTTGGCTGCGCCGCAGTCGCGGACGATGACGGTAACGTCTATGTCGCGGGGTACAGCTATGCCACTTGGGGCTCGCCAATCGCGGCTTACACCGAATTCAATGATACGTTTATCGCTAAGCTTGATAAAAACGGGAACTTGGTCTGGAGCACCTTTCTAGGTGCCACGGGCACGTCGGGCGGCCACGGGTGCAGCGTCGCGATCGATGGTCAGGGCAACATCTACGTCACGGGGCTAAGCACGGCGAACTGGGGCTCTCCGATAAACCCCTTTGTCTTCGGATATGATACCTTCGTAGCCAAGTTGAGCAGCAGCGGCGAGCTCATTTGGAACACCTTCCTCAATTCGAATGATTCCGGATACGACGGCGGCATCGCCGTGAGTAGCGCCGGCGATATCTTCGTGATCGGGGCCAGCTTCCTGAGCTGGGGCACGCCGGTCAGGCCGTTCGCCGGCCCGCCCGATGTCTTCGTCGCCAAGCTGAGCAATAGCGGCTACCTTGCCTGGAATACTTTTCTCGGCTCGGACTCTTTCGGCGACGACGGCCACGGCGTTGCCGCGGACAGCAGCGGCAACGTCTACGCTGTCGGGAGCAGCAGTTCCAGTTGGGGTTCCCCGATCAGGCCCAAATCGGGCTCCGGAACGGCTGACGGCTTTGTGGCCAAGCTTGATGGGACCGGTCATCTCCTCTGGAACACCTTTTTGGGAACGGATGGCGGCGCGGAGGATTATGCCGAAGACGTCGTCTCGGATGGCAACGGCGCTGTCTATGTGGTGGGGACCAGCAAGGGTGGAAGTTGGGGTTCCCCGATCCGCCCGTACGACCATTATGACGCCTTTGTGGCCAAATTAGGTGGCACGGGAACGCTCGTCTGGAATACATTCCTTGGCTCTTCGGATTGGGAGGACGCCAGGGATGTGACGTTGGACAGCCAGGGGCATATCTTCGTGGCGGGATCGGGCTGGGGCGCCTGGGGCCCAGGCGCTGCG
>JBDKUU010000086.1:0-2037 GCA_039679525.1 Phycisphaerales bacterium
CACCATTGATCTTCTTGATCTTCACCCGTGAGGTGTGCGCGATCGCGGCGGACCCCTCGAGGAGCACCTGCATCGTCCCCACGACTTCCTTCCCCGAGAGGTCGAGCACGAGCCTGTGGCGCTCGGATACGCGGGCGGCCACGGCGAGCTGCGCGGTGGTGGTCTCGACGCCGTTGGCGTCGTGGGCGACGGTGAGGATGTCGACTTCATCCGTCAGGTAGATCCCGAGCATCTATCGCCTTTCGTACCAGAGCACCTGGAGGTGCGTGGGTTCGGATGGCTCGCTCGCCTCGAGTAGCTCGTAGCTGGGCAGGTGTTCGCTCACATACTCCGGCGTCGTGATGCACGCGAGCAGGGTTTTGCGGTTCGTCGAGTAGGGATCGGGGTGGAAGACGGTGCCCGCCCCGGTGTTCCTGATCTCGAGCACGAGGTGCTGCGCCCCCGACACGTTCATCTCGTGCAGCACGTTCTCGAGGTAGACCCTCGTCGGGAAATGGATGATGCAGGCGAGGCACACGATCAGGTCGGGCCGCTGATCGCGGAACGACCACCGATGCCGGCGGAGGAGGATGAGGTCCTTGTTCTGCCATGGCGCGAGCCGCTCGGTGGCGACGGCCATGCTGCGCTCGGCTATGTCGTATCCGACATACCATGCGGGGTTGAAGAATCTCAGCAGGTACTCCCCCAGGAGCCCCCCGCCCATGCCGAAATCGATCACCCGTTTCCCCGTGACATCGATGCGATTCGTCACGAGCCCGCGGTACCGATCGAACATTTCCTGCCGTTCCCCGTCCACCCCAAGATGGGCGTGGCGCGTGGAGATAGTCTCCCATCTCTCTTTCATCCGGGCGGCGAGGTCGTTCACCATTTCCCCCTCAGCGTGGTCAGCGCATCCGCGTCCACGCACACGCCGTCAGGCTTGCCCATCACGAGCTTATGGAAGCGCACGCCGAAGCGCTCGAGTTGCCGCCGGGTCAGCAACTCCTTATCCGCCCCGCGCCCCGTGTGGATCACGATGGTGTTGCCGGCGGCGAAAGCTGCGTTGACGGCCTCGATCTCCTGCGCGAGTGGGACGGCGTTCTCGTAGGCCGGGGGGCCGTCGCTTCGCAGCAGCGTGTTGTCGATGTCGACCACGTACGTCATTTCACCGCCACCACGAACGAAGTATCGCAGAACACGGCATCGGGCTTTCCGAATCGCTCGTTCACCGCTCGCACCACACCCGGGAATCGCGACGGCCAGTAGTCGTGGCCGCACACGAACAGCTGCGGCCGCGAGGCCCACGCCCCGAGGTCGGCATTCACGGACTCGTAGTCGTGGCCGGCGTCCACATAGAGGACGTCGACGGGATCCGCGTAGCGCCCGGCGGCGGCCAGAGATGTGCTTTTGATCTTGCGCACGTTCGCCAGCGCCGCCGTGACGCGGTCGAACTCCGCCTCCGCCTCCGCCGCCGACTCGCCCGGCACGTTGAACAACGCCTGATCCCATGCGTCGATGCAGGTGACACGGCGGAAGGCGGAGGCGAACATCTGAGCGGAATCGCCCTTGTAGCTGCCGACCTCGAGGAGGTCGAGCTCACGGGTGGGGTGGCGCTCATTGATGTATGCGATCAGCTCGAGGAGGCCCTTGCGCATGTTCCCGATCCGCGATTCCGTCACGCCCACCCCCTCATGCCGGCACCGGCACGCTCGTGTATTTCTTCGTGAGCTTGTAGACGTTCGAGATGGCCCCCCCGATGCACACGCAGTGGGCGCCGGCCTCGAACGCCGCATGCACGTCCCGCCGCGCTGAGAAGTTGCCCTCGGCGATGAGGTTCTTCTCCTCCTTCGCGATCTTCTCGACCAGGCGCAGGTTCGGGCGGAACAACAAGCGGAAGACCGCCAGCGTCGTCGCCACGAACGAGTAGTAGTAGCCGCGGTCTCGGAGGTTCTGGAAATCCTCATAGGTCTCGATGTCGGCGATGACCTTGAGCTTCCGCTCGCGGCAGTATTTCGAGACTCGTGTGATGTTGGGGTTGCAGGTGCGAAAGTCGATGGC